>NZ_JMFY01000035.1:0-69543 GCF_000765165.1 Clostridium sp. HMP27
TTTTCAAAGACCCTGTCGCTTCAAGCGACTTTTTATATATTATCATTTTTATTTTAATGTGTCAACAACTTTTTTTAAGTTTTTATTGACTATTTTGTCATCTCTTGTGACGACATGTGTTATTTTATCATAGGATCAAATCTAATCCTATGATATATTTATTATTAAATGAAATTAGCTTGTTAAATTTAATCATTTTATCAATTTGCTATATTTTCCGTATATAGATACACCAGAGTAAGTGTATACAAAATACGTTTATTTCTATTAATATAGCCTTAAATTGTTGTTATATTTTCACTTATTCTGTTCTATATTTTTAATCTCATCTTTAAAAGCTTCTTTTAAGGATACTATTCCTGGTAATATTCCTACAATATATACACCCTCATATTCATATAAACTTTCTGCTCCCTCTTCTATTATACCTATAAAAAGTATGATGAATATATTAAGCTTTTTAACAATAGTAACTACTCCAAAAGAACTTTACTAAAAACTGTTTGGTTATATACTTCTACTTCTGCAGTAAGTACATATTTTCTTCAAGGTTAGCATATTAAATTGCTAGTTCAACTCCCTCCTTCATATTAAAGCACATTTTATCAATTCTTATGTTCTATATTGGATATGAGCTGTCACTGCAGTCTGATTACTTTCTATATACTACCTCTTTTGATTTAATAATCTCCTATAATTCGTTTGAATTATTCTCATAACTATATATTTTTACATCTTTTTATAATTTTTTTATATTTTTTTGTTGACTTATTTTAAATATCATAATATAATAAACTTGTTCGATGAACAACCCTTTAACTTTATATTTATGCCGAAGTGGCGGAACTGGCAGACGCACAGGACTTAAAATCCTGCGGGCCTAACAGCCCGTACCGGTTCGATTCCGGTCTTCGGCACCAAAAGAGATTTGATTTTCAAATCTCTTTTTTTTATCTGTGCATATCTTTTGCATTATATATACTCTCCCTAATTTATAATTATCTTCCTTATAAAATACTATTCCTATTCTGCTGTTAGCAAAGTATCTCTTGATCTTTTCCTTTTTAATTTTCAAACTTTCTCTATATTCTTAATCATAAAGTAATGTATATTTTACTTAACATATAACTAAACTATAATTACTTTACTTATGTTTACAAAGTATCACATATACTTTTGCTTATATTATTTTAAATTTTTGAAATTTTCATTTAACATTCTATAAAGTTGTAGTATAATTAATGTAAATTGTAGGTTTATTTTTTATTTATAAACTATAAGGGAGGTTATAACTATGAAAACAATAGTAATTTTCGAAAAAAATTCAAATGAACCTCTACCAGCTAATTATAAATTGTATTTAGATTCATTTATATGCAATTGTATATTAGATGGAGATTGTAGATTATCTAATTTAGTATATAACTACACAAAAAATTACGATACTTCTAAAAGGCCTTTTAGTTTTTCCGATTTTTATGTAGATTGTGCAGATAATAATGATGAATTTTTCCCTTATGAAGTTGTAAGAATGGACTTTTCCTCTGAATATCCTGACATTACAGATGCATTTATAAGAGGTGTTAAAAGCAAAGTCTTTTATGCAAAGGAAATAGACCTTCCAGTAGTAACTACCTTAGATGTTATTTCAAACAAACCCGAAGAATTGTATCTCGCTACCTTGTAATTTATACCTAAAGTTTAATTATTAATATGTATACAAAAAAGAAGTTTGTACATGCAAACTTCTTTTTTTATATAATCCTCATATAAAATGAAAAAATCCACAAACTGTGGATTTTTCTATAATATTATTAATTGTTATTACATAATTCCTATAGCTGAAAGTATTAAAAGTATTATTCCTATAAAAATTCTATACACTGCAAATATTCTCATAGGTTTCTTCTGAAGGAACTTTAGAAACTTTTCCACTACTACTAAAGCTACTATAAAGGAAGCTATGAATCCTATTGTTAAAGCAACTACTTCTATACTGCTCATAGCCATACCGCCTTTTATAAGACTTAAACCTGAAGCTCCTACCATCATTGGTATTGCCAAGAAAAATGAGAATTCTGCTGCTGCTACAGTTGAAAGTCCTGCAATCCATCCACCAATTATAGTTGAAGCTGACCTTGACATACCTGGCCAAAGAGCAAGACATTGAAATACTCCTACCATAAAGGCTTGTCTTACAGTTATTTGATCCACATCATTAATTTTCTTTCCTCTTCTATACTTATTCTCCATAACTATCATAAGTATACCACCTACCACTAAGGCTATTGAAACTGGAAATGTATAAAAAAGCTTTGCTTCTATCATATCATCAAATAAAAATCCTAGTATAACTCCAGGAATAGCTGCAACAATTATATTTGTCCAAAACTTAAGTCCTCGCCTATCTGGTGCAAATATATTCTTTACACTATTCCAAAGCTTATTCCAATATAAAACTACAATAGCTAAAATCGCACCCAATTGAATAACTACTGAAAATAAATTTGCAAATTCACCAGTAAATCCAATTAACTTTCCTGCTAATATTAAATGCCCTGTGGAAGATACTGGAATAAACTCAGTAAGACCTTCTACAATTGCCATTATAATGGCTTGAATTATAAGTAACATATAATCACACTCACTCTCAAAATTTTAAGTTTTCCCATATACTCTTATGTTCAGCACTTTATTATTATACTACCTTTCTATCAGGTATAAAAGACAAAAATACAGCATTGTAAATTACCAATACTGTATTTTTATATTAATTTATTTTACCTTTATTAAAATTCATTATTTTTTATACTGAAGTATTATTTCTTTTATTGCTTTCTTGCCATCTTCTGAAAGCCTTATATTTGTTTTTCCTTCTTTCATAGATATAGTTTTAAACATACTTATTTTTTCCCAAGGTTTATTGTCCACACTTATAAAATAATCTTTAATATTCCCACTATTTTTAAATGCTGCAACATTTATAGCAAGCTCTTCTTCCTTTTCTCCTTCAGTAGCATTTTTCTTTTGAATTATCAAACTCCCCAGCTTATCGCTATTGTCATTTTTATACTCAATTCTTGGCGACCTATTAAATAGTGTATCCTTTTTGACAAAAATAGTTGGTCTTATAAGTCCCCCTTCTATTCTCACTTCAGGCATATCTAAACTTTTACTATAACTTATAAAAGAATTACTCTTTGCTGAGCCATATATGTTATTGTCAATTTCTATGGTGTAGGAATATAAGTATGCTTTGAGCTTTTTAACATACTTCTCCAAATCCTTTATTCCAGTAACCTTTATGTTATCCATACCCATATTTAGCACTTCTGTAGCACTTAAAGGCTTTCCTTTATATTCTATATAACAATTATTTACTACATCAAGCATTATCCACTTACTATGTTTATCACTCCAAACCTCACAAACTTTATAATAGGAATCCTTTCCATCTTGCTGACTATTCTTTATTCTATACTCTCCACGTCTTGCATATATTCCTAATGACGAAGCCGCTTGGCTATATACAATAGCAAAATCCTTATCAGAAAAAGTTGCATTTGCTGCCGTTGCTTCCTTTAATATACTTAAAGCATCTTCTTTTGTGCTAATACTTCCTTTACTATATTTCATCTTAGTATTTATCCATTTCATTAAATTTAACGATTTTTCAAAATCATCTCTTCCATTCTTTACTACTTCACTCAACTTGTACTTATCCTTTAAAAGCTGAAGATTAGATTCCTCTGGATTTTCATAATAAAATTTAATATTGGAACCTTCATAAAAATTATCCCATTTCTCTACAAAGACTCCCTTTTCACTTTCTTCCTTTTTACCCTGATTATTCGAACTACACGCAATAAATGATACTGAAATTAATATTATAACAAATGCTAAAAATTTATTTTTTCTCAATAAAACCACCAACTTACCTTTTATTAAATAATAGATGATAACTTAGGGCGAAAGTTGGCTTAAAACCAACTCTCTACATTAAGCTATTATTTAGTATTTACTACTTTTATCGTGTATTGGGAGTAGCACTTAAGATATCATTAGATACATCCTTAAATCTTTTAAAATTTTCTGCAAACATATTTGCAAGTTTTATAGCTATGCTTTTATATATATCTTTATTTTCCCAAGTATTTTCAGGATTTAATATATCTTGTGGAACATCTCTGCAGCTTGTAGGTATCATAGTTTTAAATATTGGATGTTCTATAAACTGTGAATTTTCTAATTCTCCATCAAGTATTGCTTTTATTATAGATCTAGTATACTCTAATGGTATTCTTCCTCCCTTATTATATCCTCCTGCAATCCATCCCGTGTTTACCAAATATACATAGGCTCCATATTTGTCTATTTTTTCTCCAAGAAGCTCTGCATAAACCTTAGGATTCATAGGCATAAATGGCTCCCCAAAACATGTAGAAAAAGTAGCTGTAGGTTCCATAATGCCTCTTTCGGTACCTGGAATTTTACTAGTATATCCAGACATAAAATGATACATTGCTTGTTCTCTAGTAAGTTTCGATACAGGAGGTATTACTCCAAAAGCATCTGCAGTTAAAAATATAATATTTTTAGGGATATTTCCCCTGCCACTTAACTCTGCATTTTCTATATACTCTATAGGGTAAGCTGCCCTTGTATTTTCAGTTAAACTATCATCGTCATAATCAGGAACCTTATCTTCCTTTAAAACTACATTTTCAAGAATACTTCCAAATCTTATGGCGTTATAAATTTCTCTTTCCTTATTACGCGATAATTTTATCGTCTTTGCATAACATCCACCTTCAAAGTTAAATACTCCTTCTTCACACCATCCATGTTCATCATCACCTATTAGTTTTCTATCTGCATCCGCAGATAAAGTTGTTTTTCCCGTACCCGAAAGGCCAAAAAATAAAGCTGTATCCCCATTATCGTTCATATTAACTGATGCGTGCATAGGAAATACTCCTTTACTTGCCAGTAAAAAGTTCATAACTGTAAACATTGATTTTTTTATTTCTCCTGCATATTTAGTTCCACCAATAAGAACAACTTTTTCCTTAAAATTTATTATTACAAAGGCTTCAGAATTTACTCCATCTACCTTTCCTTGTGCTTTAAAATCCGGCGCAGCTATAACCGTAAATTCTGGGATAAAATCCTCAAGTTGATCTTTTGAAGCATTCACAAACAATTGATTTACAAATAAACATTCATATGCATATTCACATATAATTCTTGTTTTTAAGGCATATTCTTTCATCGAGCCCACAAAACCTTCAAATACATACACATCTTTTTCTATTAAATGTTTTATTACCTTATTATATAAATTATAAAATACCTCTTCTGATACAGGTTTGTTTACCTTTCCCCAGTTAATTTCCTTTTCTGTAGTTTGTTCCTTTACTATAAATCTATCCTCCGGAGATCTTCCAGTATATTTTCCTGTGTTTACAACTAATGCTCCATTTTCTGCAAGTACACCTTCTCTATTTTTTATAGCAATTTCTACTAATGCAGATACAGGTAAGTTTCTATAAGCCTTTTTAAATTTCTCAAATTTAACCATAACTTCTTCATCCCCCTAGAATTTGTATTCATATATTATATGAATACATGATATTATTTGACTAACTATTAGAAGCAAGTATGTAAATAAATCACAAAAACATCCCTACTAAGTAGTTTATATAACAGTGTTTTTAACTGTACTACTTAGTAGGGATGTCTTTACAAATAAAACCCCAATTTTTAATAAAACATTATAAGCTCAGGTACCTGAAGCTTTGAGTTTCCTTTTGCTTTCTTATATTGTTCAAGTAATTCTTTAGCCTTTTGGTAATTTTCTTTTATAGTTCTTCTAGTATATTCATCAGTATCATCTTTAATTCCATCATAGGCTTCTTTTAGGTTATAAACTCCTCTTTGGATATTTGATGCTGTCATTACATAATAGCATCCTGCATTATTTAATGTTAATATATCTTTATTATCTGCTTCAAAAGCAAGTCTTGTTTCTTCTATAGCAAGCTTATCACGTCCATTTAAGAAATATATAGTTCCTAAAGTTCTGTGGTATTTTGGATTTTCATCATCTAATTTTATAGCTTGTCTAAGTACCTGTACCGCCTCTCCATCTTGCTTATTTGCAACATATATAAGGGTTATATTGTACTTTATTTCAGGATCATTAGGTCTTACTATTTCTGCAAGTTCAAAGTATTCTAATGCTTTCTTATTACTATCTGTAGTTTCCCAATAGTAATCTGCTATGTTTAACATTATATTGTAATTATAAGGCTCCATAAGCATTGCAGTTCTGAAATATGGTTCTCCTTCTATGCTCTTATTTTTTTGCTTTAATATTTCAGGCATTAAGAATGCATAGTTATCTGGATAACTTGGATTTAAATACATAGATTCCTTAGCATATTCTTCAGCCTTTTTCAAATCCTTTTTCTCTAGGAAGTGCCAGGAAGCAATATGATATGCTCTATAATCCTTTTTATAGTTTTTTAGTACATCTTCTATGATTTTATCGGCTTCCTCAATTTTCCCAGTATTGCTATATATTGAAGACAGTATAACTTGCTTCTCAAGCTTTCCTATGTCCTGGCCTTCAATTTCCTTGATCATATTTTCTGCATCTAAAGCAGTTTCTTTATTGGCTGAATATAATTTTGCCATCCACATCTTATATGCCGGCTCATTAGGATTTTCGCTAATTAGATTATCTATATCTTCGAGCAGACTATTTTTATCGTATAATGCAATTTGGGATAATACGTCATAAACTTTAAATTCATCCTTATCTTTATCCCAGGCTTTTTTAAGCTCTTGAAATGCCTTTTCTTTTTCCCCTAAGAGCATAAGCATTCTGCTCTTTTCTGCTATATCATAGGGTGAATTTTCATCTATAGGGTAGGTTTCTAAAAGCCTTTTAGCATTATCTATATTTTTATTTGCCATATAAACTGCAAACATTGTCTTATTTAATTGCTTATCCTTGGGAAAACTTTCGAGTCCCCTTTCTCCATCTTCTAGTGCTAATTCGTAATCATCATTCATATATTCTGTGAATGTTATAATATTTATGGTTTCTGAATCTAACTTGTCTACACTTTTTGCTTCTTCTAAATACTTAGCTGAATTTTCCTTATCTCCTTTTATGGAGTACACTTGAGCAATTTTAGCTTTCCAAAGTGGATTTTTATCCTTATTAAAATAAGCTTCATATTCCTTTACAGCATTATCAAAATCAGCTGCATAAAAATATTGTTCCCCTTTATTGTTTGCTATATTATGTGTTTTATTTTGTAAACTCTTATATGTAAACATTCCACCAAAGATGATCACTACACCTAGTATAATCCCTAAAATTTTATAGTTTTTCTTTATAGATTCTTTCAAAGAAACCATACTCTTATTTTCTGGGTTATTCGGTGTTTCATTAGTATTACTCATAAAATTTCCTCCTTTTAAATAAACTATATACGTATTAAATACGAATATCTCACTAAAATTGAGATGGTTGGTTTGTAATGAAATCACAAATTTCTACAAATCATGCATACCACATATGATTTTAACAGAATTAAGTTAATAAATCCACAGGATTTAATTGTATTTTGTCAATTTTCAGTATATATTAAAGTATATACCATTTATTATTAAGGAGGATGAATATGAAAAGCTCTCATAAAAAAGGAGTATTTATAGGATTTTTGATAATTGGATTATTAATCATGAGTGGAATCATTTCCTACATATTATATTACTCTGTTACTAATGAAAAAACTGCTGTTAAACCTACCGAAACTAGAAAGCCACAAAATACTTCTAAGGAAGAAAATAATAAACCTAAAGATAATGAACCTAAGCAGGATGTTAAAACTAATGTCCTATTAAGCTTTGCAGGGGACTCTACAATTGGTCATGACGCAAACTTTGGGTTTGCAAATAGTCTTCCTGCAGTGCTACAAAAAAACGGCAATGATTATTCTTATTTTTTTAAAAACGTACTCCCTATATTTAAAAATGATGATTTAAGTGTAGTTAATCTAGAAACTACCTTTACTAATTCTAACTCCAGAAAAGCAAAACAATTTAACTTTAAAGCAGATCCGGAATACGCAAAATCACTTACATTAGGTTCTGTTGAGGCAGTAAACATTTCAAACAATCATATATATGATTACAATAAGGAAGGCTTTAATGACACTGTAAACACATTAAAAAGCAATGATGTCGGCTTCTTTGGGGAAGGGTATAAATACACAAAGGATATAAATGGTGGAAAATTTGGATTTCTTGGCTATACAGGATTTTACGCTGATGAAACTTTCTTTAAAAAACTTAAGAGTGATATACAATCCTTTAAAGATGAAGGCCGTATTGTAATAATAAATTTTCACTGGGGTGCTGAAAATATGTATTATCCGGTGGAAAGTCAAACACTTATTGCTCACACGGCAATTGATAATGGAGCAGATTTAATAATAGGTCATCATCCTCATGTTGTTCAAGGTATAGAACAATATAAGGGAAAAATAATAGCTTATAGTCTTGGCAATTTCTGCTTTGGAGGCAACTTTAATCCTAAGGATAAAGATACATTTATACTGCAAGTAAAATATAATTTGATAAATGGGTCTCCTCAGTCCTATGAAGTAAAGGCTATTCCTTGCAGTATTTCTTCTGTAAACTATATAAATGATTACTGTCCTACACCAGCTCAAGGTAGCGAAAAAACAAGGATACTTAACAAGTTAAATAACATATCTCAAAGTTTTGGATTTAGTATATCCGATGAGTTTAAAATTATAAAATAGCTTATAAAGCACTAATAATAAGAAATGGATAAAACTTTCTAATACAAGTTTTATCCATTTCTTATTTTGAATTTATAAATATTAGCCGTTTTTAGCGAAATGAATAGCTTTCCTAAATGCAAAAACTTTACCCTAAAATATCATACCTCATGTTTAAAAATATCGCCAAAAGATATAATTTGTATTATAATTAGTAATTGTAAGTAAATAATATTCTTCTACGGGATAACCAATTCTACAGCAAAGGATGTGTTTAAAATTAACATAAAAACTGGTTTAAGTATAATAATCTCCAAAATAGTACTTAAATTATCAAAAACCTTTTTAAAAGGTGGAACTAATTTCCCAGGAAAAGTTGCATTAAAAGTCGATAATAATATATTAAAAACTGTAGCAAGAGACTACAAAGTAATACTTGTTACAGGGACAAATGGGAAAACTACAACTACAAATATGATATATTCCATGCTTAAGGATAGTGGAAAGAAAGTCATTTCCAATAGCACTGGAGCTAATATGCTTCCTGGAATAGTTGCTTCTTTTATAGAACATTACAAATTCGGTCATTCATACGGGGAAAAATATGCTGTAATTGAAACAGATGAAGCTAATGTAAAATTAGTTACTGAATATATTACTCCTGAAATAATAACAATTACAAATTTATTTAGAGATCAATTAGATAGATATGGCGAAGTTTATACTACATTAAAAAAAATAGTGGAGGGACTAGAAAAAGCTCCTTTATCTAAGCTTATACTAAATGGTGACGAATCCTTACTTGGAGATTTAGAAGTCCACAATGCAACAGTTTATTACGGGTTTAATACTTCAATAGATGATAATAAAACTATAGATATAAATGCAGATGCAAAGTTTTGCAAAAACTGCAAGCATCCTTATCAGTACAATTTTCTAACTTATAATCATTTAGGAGATTTTTATTGTGAAAACTGTGGATATAAGAGGCCTCATCTTACATATTTTGTAGATAAAATTCACGAACAAACTCCTGAGGGTTCCTATGTGAGTATAAGTGGAACAGATCTCTTCATAAATCAATCTGGTACATACAATATATACAATGCTCTTTGTGCTTTCTCTATTGCAAGAGAGCTTGGAATTGAAAAGAAAATTATTGTAAATTCGCTGAAGAGTCAAAAGAGTAGCTTCGGGAGACAAGAATCCTTAAATATAGACGGAAAAGAAGTTAAAATAGTTCTTGTTAAAAATCCTGCAGGCTGCGACCAAGCTATAAATACCATATTCCTTGATAAAAGGGAAATAAGCCTTGTAGCTCTCTTAAATGATAACTACGCCGATGGACGTGATGTATCTTGGATATGGGACGTAGGCTTTGAAAAATTATCTTCTCTTAATATAAAAGATGTACTAGTTGGAGGGGCTAGGCTTTATGACATGGCAGTAAGACTTAAAGTAGCTGGTCTTAAAGAAGACGCCTTTCAAACTTACGAAAGTCTCGACTCACTTTTAGAGGGTATTAAAAATACTAGTACAAATACAGTATACGTACTTGCTACTTACACTGCTATGCTTGAATTTAGGAAATATCTTTTCAATAAAAAATATATAGAAAAACTTTGGTAAGTTAAATAAAAAAGAAGGTGAAAAAATGGAACTTAATATATGCCATCTCTACCCTGATCTTTTAAATGTTTATGGCGATATTGGGAATATACTTATCCTTAAATATCGTGCAGAAAAAAGAGGTATTAAAGTCAATATAGACAATATTTCTCTTAACGATGAATTTGATGCCTCTAAATATGACATAGTATTCTTTGGTGGAGGTCAAGATTACGAGCAATCCATAGTTGCGGATGATTTAAAAAATACTAAAAAAGAAGCACTAACAGAATATGTAGAATCCGGAAAAGTGCTACTTGCTATTTGTGGTGGATATCAGCTTCTTGGCAAATACTATACAACTCCTGATGGAGAAAAACTCGATGGTCTCGGAATATTAGATTTATATACAGAAGGTGGAGGCACTAGATTCATAGGAAACACCATAATATTAAATGAGGAATTAAATCAGACCTATGTCGGTTTTGAAAATCACTCTGGAAGAACTTATATAGGAGATTTAAAACCTTTAGGAAAAGTAATTAAAGGCTATGGGAATAATGGCGAGGATGGATATGAAGGCTGTATATATAAAAATACCTATTGTACATATTTTCACGGTTCTTTATTATCTAAAAATCCTGAACTTGCTGATCTTCTTATAAATAAGGCCCTTGATAACAAATGTAATAATTTCAAATATGTTTGCCTAGATGCAATAGATGATACTCTAGAACTTAAGGCAAAAAATGTAGTTATTAAAAGCTTTTATAAAAAATAGCTCGCAATATGCGGGCTATTTTTTATCTTTAAACATATTAAGTACTTGTATATTCACATCGATAATACTATATAAAATCCTTAATAATTACAGACTATAAATAGTAAGGGAGTGATAGTAATTGCAACAAAGTAAATTAGGCACCGTTAGATTTAAGCTTATAATGATGGCTATAGTACTTCTTATCCCCGGTGTAGTCATAGGCTTAATTAGCTTTAACGTAGCAAAATATCAACTAAATGAACAAGGAAAAGTAATTCTAAAAAACAGTGTAAAAAGCGTAATTCAATTAATAAGCGAAAAACAACAATATGTTGACAAGGGTATCTTAACCTTAGAAGAAGCCCAAGAACAAGTTAAAGTATTCATGCTTGGAAAAAAGAACTCAGATGGTACAAGAACTATTAACAAAAATATTGATTTAGGAGAAAATGGATATCTCTTAGCTTACACTCAAGATGGAGTTGAAGCTGTTCACCCATCTCTAGAGGGCAAAAGCGTTTGGGATGTAAAGGATAAGAAAAAGGGGTTTTTCTTCGTTCAAGAGCAAATTAAAATTGGGAATAATGGTGGTGGATTTTTAGAATATTCCTGGACACTTCCTGGCTCTGAAAAAATCGCCTCAAAAATAACCTATCAAGAAACAGATCGTAATTGGAATTGGGTTATAAGTTCTGGTACGTATATGAATGACTTTAATAAGGGTGCTTCTGTTATTTTAAAAATACTTTTAATTACATATGCTATTGTATTAGCTTTAAGTGCTGTGTTTGTATTTATGTTTGCAAAGCATATATCCACTCCTATTAAATTAATTGCAAATACTGCTAGCGAAATAGCATCTGGAAATCTTAATATAAGTAATTTAGAAATAAAAAATAATGATGAAACTAAAATTTTAAGTACTGCATTTAACCACATGATCAAAAACATTCAAGTCATAATAGAAGATATTAAGAACTCCTCTGCTACGGTATTTAGCAGTTCAAAATCCCTTGCAGATATATCAGAAGAAACTGCTCATTCTATGAATGGTATTAAGCAAAATGTTAGTGAAATAGTTAGTAGTAGTATGATGCAAACAGAAGAAATTCAAAATGGGTTTGAAAAAATTACAAAACTTGCTACAGAAATTGAATTAATTTCAGAATTTACAAATGAAATAGGTAAATTATCAAATACCACTAACTCCCAAGTTGAATTAGGACTTATTACGATTACTGAATTAATAGATAAAAATAACAAAAATAATGCAGTTATAAAAGACATGGAACAAATTATTAATTCAATAGCAGCTAGTTCAGAAAATATAGGAAGTATTACAAATGTAATTAAAAATATATCTGAGCAAACCAATCTTCTTGCATTAAATGCCGCTATTGAAGCTGCTAGAGCAGGAGAAGCTGGCAGGGGTTTTTCAGTAGTTGCAGATGAAATAAGAAAACTTTCAGAAAAAACAAGTACATCTACAATAGAAATAACCAACCTTATTAATGAAATACAAAAAAAATCGGATAATGCCGTATCATCTATGATTGAAGTAAATGACATCATTGAAATTCAAAAAAAATGTGTTAGTGGAACTGAAAATATATTTAATGATATATCAACTTATATACATCAGTTGATTATTAAAATTGAAAGTACCAGAAACTCTCTAAAAGAGATCAATGAAAATAAAAATAATGTGGTTACTGTTATAGAAAACTTATCTTCTAGCTCAGAGGAAAATTCGGCATTAACAGAGGAAGCTTCTGCAACCATGGAGGAATTTGCTCAAAATATAGGCAAGTTAAACAATCTTGCTTTAGAACTTGAAGATTTGTCTGAACACCTCAACTCTACACTGAATAATTTTAGATAATATTCAATATTGAATTATACAATTAATAAAACATCTAGTTCGTTTGATATACTAAGAAGAAATCATAGATTTCTATAGATTATTCACCTTGGTTACTGTACAAGAAGCTCTAATATTCATAACTTTAAATCATCTAAACCCTCTAATACTCATTCAACTTGAATAGCATAAAATTCTTAGTGATGTTTTAAAGTTATAAATAAAGAGCTTCTAATGTTGTTCAATGCTTTCTACAATACAAATCACATGCTATGATTGTTTACTATATCCATATCCGTTTGGATGATTTTTATGCCAATTCCATGCAGTTTCTAATATAGTTTCTAATGAATCAAACTCAGGATTCCAGCCAAGTTCTTTTTTTGCCTTTTCTGAAGATGCCACAAGTACTGCTGGATCTCCTGATCTTCTAGGAGCTACTTCAGCTTTAATTTCCTTTCCTGTAACCTTTCTTGCAACTTCAACTACCTCTTTTACTGAAAAGCCCTTACCATTTCCTAAATTATATACAGCACTTTCTCCACCATTCATTAATCTCTCTAATGCTAAAAGATGAGCTGATGCTAAGTCATACACATGTATGTAATCTCTTATACATGTACCATCTTCTGTTTTATAATCATCTCCAAAAATCATTATTTTATCTCTTTGACCTAGAGCCACTTGAAGTATTATTGGTATTAAATGTGTTTCAGGATTGTGATGTTCTCCTATTTTACCACTTACATGGGCCCCCGCTGCATTAAAATATCTTAACGCAGTATATTTTATACCGTAAGCATTATCACACCATTTTAATATTTTCTCCACAGCAAGCTTTGATTCTCCATAAGGATTAGTAGGAAAAGTTTTATCATTTTCAAGTATTGGAATATTTTCAGGTTCCCCATAAGTTGCTGCAGTAGATGAAAATACTATATTTTTTACTCCATAATCCTTCATTGAACCAAGAAGACTTAATGTGCCTCCTACATTATTTTCAAAATACTTAATAGGTTCTGATACACTTTCGCCAACTAGGGAATCTGCTGCAAAATCAATTACAGCTTCTATATTATTTTCTGTAAACACCTTATCTAAAACTGCTCTGTCTCTTAAATCCCCTTTGTAAAATTTCCCACAAGGTACCGCTTCTTTGTGTCCCTTTTGTAAGTTATCAAGAACTACTACATCCTTCCCCTTTTCCAAAAGATATGCC
This sequence comes from Clostridium sp. HMP27, assembly GCF_000765165.1. NCBI lineage: Bacteria > Bacillati > Bacillota > Clostridia > Eubacteriales > Clostridiaceae > Clostridium > Clostridium sp. HMP27. Next base: position 14,274 of record NZ_JMFY01000035.1, read on the forward strand.
ACCATGTGACTGCCTATGTATCCTGCTCCCCCACATACCAATATTGCCATTTAAAACTCCTCCTAAATCTTAATTTCGTTTTAAAAGTTTTTGTAACTTCTCTTTCAACTCTTCATCTTTAGTTAAATTATAGCAAACCATGTAATAACCTATCGCATCATCAATTCTGCCTGATTTCTCAAATTCACTTGCCATCCCATATGAAATTTCTATCCATGTATAGTCTGGTTTGAATAAAACACCATGTTTTTTAAATACTTCAGGTGTTATATTGATATAATGTTCTATATCAATATTTATATTTGTTGTTTCACTTATATAATCAAGTTCTCCATTTGCTATTTCTGTTTCCTCCCAAAAGTTACTATATAAATAGCAACATATGGCTTCTTTCCACAAACCTTTTTCTGTAAAATAGCCTCCAAGCATTCTATAAGAGCGTGCTAGCTCTTCTGGAATATAACATAATTTTAAGCTATCTTTAATAACTTCAAATATGTCTTCTGCATTGTTTAACATAGCATGTATAGAAGCCTTTTGAAATACAAATGCCATATTAAGAGGATTACACTTTATACCTTTCTCTATATACTTTAATGCTTTTTCCAACTCACCCTTTTTAATTAATATATAAACATATTTTTCAAGTATTGAAGCTATAGGAAGTACTGGCTTTTTTATTATTTTATCATTTTCAAACTTATACTTATAATAAATTTCCTCTAATGGATTTCTAAATTCCATATATAAATTTATCTTGTCTCCTCTACATATATCAAGCATAGGCAAATAATCTAATATAATCTTTTCAGCTTTTTCAATATTATTTTCATTTATATATTTCTGCACTAACTTTAACTCTTCCATTATTTTATTTATATCCCCTTCATAAGCGTTATCAAAATCTTCTTCTTCTTCATTATATAAAATTCTTCCAATAATTCTATTTATCTCATCTATTATTTCATCACCATATTCGTGATCTATATAATCACATTTTAAAGATTCAAGAATTTCTATGTCTTTTTCTTTATTACCGGTTAACTTACTGCTAATAAGCTTCATTTCATTATTATATTTTTCAATAGACATATATTTATCTCCTTTTATTTTTATCTTATATCTTGGCATAAACCTTTATACTTCTAAATTCTACACAACTGATTTAATTCCTTCCCTTTTGCTTAATTTACATAATTTTCTGCATTGAACTTATTACAATTTAATTTTATGATATAATTTATATGTGAATTTTATAAGGATATTTGATATAAATTATATTCAGTAATATGAGGTGATAAAATGTTAACTACGCAAATAGGTCTTAGAAATATTAAAACCTCTTTATCTGTAGTATTATGTATATTATTATTTCAAGGTATACACAGACCTTATCCTTTTTATGCCTGCATTGCTGCAGTAATATGTACTCAAAGCACTGTTGACCAGTCCTTCAAATCTGGCATTGATAGACTGATCGGAACGGCAATAGGCGGATTTTTAGGAATGTTTTTATGCTTCCTCCAAGAAACCTTTCCATTTTTTGTACTTCATGCACTTCTTACTGGTATTGGAATAATGCTTACTATATTTATTTGTAATGCCATAGGACGTAGAGGAGCTTGTTCTATAGGCTGTATTGTTATTTCAGCTATAATGACAAATTTAAAGGATGTTCCCTATACCCTTTATGCATTAAATAGAATGCTTGATACATTTATCGGTATAATAATTGCATTACTTATAAACAAATACTTTTTCACAAGATATAGCAAGGAACAGGAGAAACTTAATGATATCCCAAGATAAATTTTTAGAAGTTATTAAATCCTTAGATATAAATTTGACCACTTCTCAAATGGAAGCCGTGACCACTATCAATGGCCCTTTAGCCTTTATTGCAGTTCCTGGAGCTGGAAAAACTTTAACTGCCATTACAAGAATTGCAAATATGATATTGTGTCATGATATTCTTTCTGAAAACATACTAGCAATAACCTTCAGCAAAGCATCTGCTCAAGACATGAGAAAAAAATTTTATGATAGATTTGGTAATGTAGTTGTAGATAAAGTTCATTTCTCAACAATTCATTCCTTTGCCTATTCTGTAGTTATGCACTACAGCAAGCTCATTAATAAAAATTTTATATTAATTGAGGGAAATTCTAATATAAACAAAGGAATGATATTAACAGATCTTTATAGAAAGTATAATTATGAACATTTAAGTGAGGATAAGCTCGAAGAATTATCTAGCTATATAAGCTATATAAAAAATTCCATGCTTCGTTACAAAGATTTATTAAAGGAAGCTGAAGACATATTCCCTATACCTCACTTCCTTGATGTATATAAAAATTATCATGATATTATGGTAGCAAATAATTATCTTGATTTTGATGATATGCTTACTTATTGTTTAGTAATACTTGAAAAAAACACTGAACTTTTGAATAGATATAGAAGTAAATATAAATATATACTTGTAGATGAAGCTCAAGACACTAGTAAAGTACAGTATGAAATTATAAAACTTCTTGCAGCTCCTTTAAATAACTTATGCCTTTTGGGAGATGATGATCAAGTACTCTACTCTTGGAGAGCAGCTTTTCCTGAAGTACTTTTAAATTTCAAGAAAAATTATCCTAGTGGTGATATCGTATTTGCAGAGCAGAACTTTAGATCTACTAAATGCATTGTATCTGCTGCTAATGAATTTATTAAACAAAATAAAGACAGATATAGTAAAAATATGATTACAGAAAATACTCAAGGCTCAAATATAAAGCTTATAACCCTAACCTCTATAGATGAGCAATCTCAATATATTATAAATCACTTAAAAAAAGAAAGGGATTATAAAAATACTGCTGTGCTCTTTAGAAATAATATATCTGCCCTTCCCTTAGTAGATTTATTTAATGAAAATAACATTCCTTTTTATATTAAGGATGTGGTACCTCACTTTTTTAATCACTGGATAACAAAGGATATACTAAGGTTCTTAGAATTTTCTGAACGGCCTTTTGACTACAACATATTCAAAGATATATATTATAAGATGGGAACTTATTTAACCAAGCAAGATATTCAAAAGCTTTATTCTGAAATAGATAATAAAACAAGTATATTTCAAATACTAAATACAAAATATCCCGATAAAGGGTTTATAGATTTTCATATAAAATTTGATATCTTAAAGAATAAAAAAACCTTTGATGCTTTTTCATATATAGAAAATGAATTAGGATATAAAGATTATTTAAATAAATACGCTAAAGACTTTAAATATTCTATGGATAATATAAATACAATACTTACAACTCTAAAAGCACTTACTAGTAACACTGAGAACATAACTGAATTTAAGAAAAAGCTAAATGATTTAGAATTAACTATGCGTAAAGCAAAGTGTGTGACAGAAGGTGTTACTCTTGCCACCTTTCATAGCAGTAAAGGCTGTGAATGGGATACGGTATTTATAATAGATATGATAAAGAATATATTCCCAACTATAACAAGCATAAAAAAGGCAGTGGAAGATGATGATTTTACTGAACTTGAAGAGGAAAGGCGTCTTTGCTATGTTGCAGTAACCCGTGGAAAAAAACAGGTATATTTAATTCATCCCAAAGGTTCTAGTTCAGCATTTTTTGATTTCTTTCAAAAGTATAATAATAAAAAATTAGAGGAATCTCGAAAAAAAGATCAAGAAATTCAAAAAATGAAACAGGATAAGGAATTTAAAATTGCTCTAGACTCCTTAACTATAGGTAAAAAGATTACCCATAAGCAATTTGGAGAGGGGGAAATTATAAATTTAAAAGCTCCAAATATGGAAATTAGATTTTCAAGTAACATAACAAAAAACTTATCCATTGAGATTTGCTTAAAAAATGGACTGATCAAATAAAAAATGCGACATTTTAAACTAATGTTGGATGGTTCGTATAGAATTTACATCTAGGAAAGCGGTTCATTTCGCTAAAAGCGGCTAATATTTACAAATTTAAAATCCCTAAGTCTTCTAAACTCGCTATAGCTCAAACAGTAGAAGACTTTATACGGTATTTTAAATTTATAAACAAAGCCGCTTTAAAGCTTATTCAATGCTTTCTACGATGTAAATTCTATACTATATTCAACATTTAAAATATCACTCACACCTGTTCCAAGGAGGAAATTCAGTTCAGTGAATTTCAACAATAAATATTAATATTCAGTATTAACTATTAGCTAAAATACAGAATTAGTGATTAGAGACTAACTCTAAGCTCTTCCCACAACTAAACTTTCTCCATTTACATTTACATCTACCTTTACAGTAGTTCCTTCGTAAATTTCTCCCCTTATAATCTTTTTAGCAATGGCTGTTTCTAGGGTGTTTTCAATATAACGCTTTAAAGGTCTTGCTCCATAAACAGGATCATAGCCCTCCTCAGCCATAAGCTCTTTTGCTTTTTCAGTTATTTCTAATCCTATATTTCTATCGCTTAATCTGTGTCTTATATCTTCTAGGAATATATCAATTATTTTTGTTATCTGATTATTAGATAGCGGCTTAAACATTATAATATCATCTAATCTATTTAAAAATTCTGGCTTAAATCTTGACTTAAGTTCTCCTAAAACTTTATTTCTTATACTGTTATCTATTCCTTCCTCAACAGTATTATCTAATAGATGGCTGCTTCCAATATTTGAAGTCATAATTATTATTGAATTTTTAAAATCTACGGTTTTACCTTTATTATCTGTAAGCCTTCCATCATCTAATATTTGAAGGAATATATTAAATACGTCATCATGAGCTTTTTCAATTTCATCAAACAGTATTACACTATAAGGCTTTCTTCTAACAGCTTCAGTTAACTGTCCTCCTTCTTCATAGCCAACATATCCTGGAGGCGCACCTATAAGACGAGATACTGTGTGCTTTTCCATGTACTCAGACATATCTATTCTAATTATATTTTCTTCACTATCAAATAATGTTCTCGCTAAGGTTTTTGCAAGTTCTGTTTTACCAACTCCAGTTGGCCCTAAAAATATAAATGAACCAATAGGACGTTTTGGATCTTTCATTCCTGCTCTTGCTCTAATTACTGCATTAGATACTGCAGTTACTGCTTCTTCCTGTCCTATCACTCTATTATGAAGGTCTTCTTCAAGTCTTAAAAGCTTTTCTTTTTCTCCTTCAAGCATTCGAGATATAGGTATTCCAGTCCACTTAGAGATTATTTCAGAAACTTCCTGTTCTGTAACCTCTTCTTTAAGCATATTACCAGATTGATTTTCATTAATTAAACTTTCCTTTTCTTCAATTTGTTTTTCTATGATTGGAATAACACCATATTTCAGTTCTGCTACCTTATTTAGGTCATACTCCCTTTCAGCCTTTTCCAGCTTCCCTCGAGCATCATCAAGCTCTTCCTTAAGATTTCTAACTGATACTATTTGATTTTTTTCCTTTTCATATTTTGCGGTCATTTCCTTATCTTTATCTTTTAAATTACTGAGTTCCTTTTCTAAAACTTCAAGTCTTTCCCTTGAATATACATCCTCTTCTTTAGATAGCGCTTCCTTTTCTATTTCCATTTGAAATATTTTTCTTTTTATCACATCAAGCTCTGTTGGAAGACTATCTATTTCTGATCTAATCATAGCTGCTGCTTCATCTATTAAATCAATTGCCTTATCTGGAAGATATCTACCTTGAATATACCTTGAAGAAAGCTTGGCTGCAGACACAATTGCTGAATCATGTATTCTTACTCCATGATGTATTTCAAACTTCTCTTTTAGACCTCTAAGTATTGAAATACTGTCTTCTACCGTTGGTTCATCTACAATTACAGGCTGAAATCTTCTCTCAAGTGCTTTATCTTTTTCAATGTATTTTCTGTATTCATCAAATGTTGTAGCTCCTATACAATGAAGTTCACCTCTTGCTAGAAGTGGTTTTATAAGATTTCCAGCATCCATAGCTCCTTCACTCTTACCAGCTCCTACTATGGTATGAATTTCATCTATAAATAATATTATTTTTCCTTCACTTCCTTGAACTTCTTTAAGGACAGCTTTAAGTCTTTCTTCAAATTCACCCCTATACTTTGCACCAGCAATAAGTGCCCCCATATCAAGTGAAAATATAATTTTATTTTTAAGCCCCTCAGGTACATCTCCTCTTACTATTCTTTCAGCTAGACCTTCTACTATAGCTGTTTTACCAACTCCTGGTTCTCCAATTAATACAGGATTGTTTTTAGTTCTCCTGGAAAGTATTCTTACAACTCTTCTTATTTCTTCATCTCTTCCTATAACTGGATCAAGCTTATGAACCTTAGCATCATTAGTCAGATTTCTTCCATACTTGACTAATGCTTCATAGGTTCCTTCTGGGTCCTGAGTATCCACTCTTTGATTTCCTCTAATTTCAGACAAAACATTTAAGAAATTTTCTTTAGTTATTCCAAATTTATTTAATATATTTCCTACTTTACCTTTGCTATCTATGTCCATTATGGAAAGCATAATATGCTCAACACTTATATAAGAATCCTTAAACTTATTAGAAATATCTTCTGCTTTTATAAAAATTTCCTCAAATCTGCGAGTTGGATAAACAGCTCCACTCCCTGCTCCTTCTCCTAAAACCTTAGGCATGCTATTAAGTTCTTTATTTGTTTCATCATTAAGCATTCTTATATTTATTCCCATTTTCCCAAAGATATTTGGAATTAATCCATCATCTTGGGAAATCAAAGCTGAGAATAAATGTATTATATCGATTTGCTGATGATTATGTCTCACTGCAACAAGTTGTGCTTCATTTATAGATTGTTGAACCTTTAAAGTTAATTTTTCAATATCCACGCTAATCAACTCCCTTTTTAGTAACAAATATTTTCGTAATTAGTAAATCAGTACTAATAATAATTACTGATAACTAAACACCCCACCTATAATATTTATTTTTTACATATTACAATATTAAAATTCAGCTTCGTAACATAAGTCTTATGATAGTTATATATTATATTATAGGTCAAAGAAAGTCAAAGTCTAATATTTTAAGTAATTATTTGATTTAGATAAATATGTAAAGGAATAGTTTAATAAATGAATTTTTTAAAGTAATTTAATCATTATTACTACTTATTATTTATTATTTCCTATTTTATAATTATCTCCTACCGCTGTATCTTTTTAAGTATGTTAAAATATCAGTAGAATATATATTTTATCAAATTGTTACTACAATAAAAAAAGTTGCCTTTTGGCAACTTTCTAGATAAATAAGAATTTAATATTCACTATTGACTATATTTATATTTTCTTTTCTAAATTTATAGCTAAATTAAAATATTTTAGTGCATCTGATATACTATTAAGCTTATAGTACATCTCTCCCATTTCAAGATATCTTCTGTAAACTTCCTTCTTATTACCAAATCTCATAAGAGCGTCTAAAGAAAGATTCATATACATTTCCATAGAAGTATATTCCTTCTTTCTTCCTAAAATCACTGCTTTATAATGATATGCCTTTTCTATAAATCTTACATTATCTAATGCTATAGAATAATTTATAGTTTCATCTATAATTTTTTCTGCTTTTTCTAAAACATTATTATCCACAAGTTCGCTTATGCACATGAGCATAAAACTTACAAGTTGTATTCTATCATCCTTAGGATACTCCTTCAAAGCTCTTGTTATGTATTTTATACCATCATCTTTTTTATTGATTTTAATTAAAGTGATACCATAATCATTTAAAGCATTGCATTTAGCTCTTTGATTTTCTCCATAAAATGAAAGAGCCTTTTTTTCATATTTCGTAAACTTTTCTCCTTGAAGTCTCAATTCCAAAAGTGCTAAAAGGTGATAAACTCCTGCTTTTTTATAATCATCCTCAAAATAATTTATTAAGGCCGGTAATTCCTCAGCTACCTCATGAGCTTTTTCATAATCTTCTATCTTAATATAGCAATCACATTCATTAAATAAGGCCTTTCCAAGTAATTCCTGGTTATCCGATTCTTCTGCTGATTTCTTGATTGTATTATAATATCCTGCGGCTTCTCCATATTCCTCAGATTTATATAAATACTTGGCTAAATCCATGTAATATATCAAATAATTTTTATCTTCTCTGGTCTTTAAGCACATATCATAATATCTTGGTAAAAGCAACTGAAGTTTCTTTAGCTTATTTCTTTCTAAGTCAAATGTAAATAACATACTCATTATATCAAATGCTATATCAAAATACTTATATTCCTCAGCATAGGATAGATTATATTCTAAGCTCTTTTCATATTCATCCGGTTTCATATTTTTTTTCAAAAGTTCATTAATATTTTTTCTTATTTGACTTTTTATATCATTTTTTAAATATTCCGTATCCAAATCAAGTTTTTCCGCTAAATATTCAAGTACCCAATCCTCTGGAGCAATTTTATCATTCTCAATACAACTCATTTTAGATACTGATATTTTATCTCCACAAATGTATTTAAGTGTATATCCTTTATATATTCTTGCTCTTCTTATTTTTTCACCCGTAGACAGTATTTCCATAACCATTCACCTATTCCTTAAGACTGTTTTAATATACCTAGCTCTTTAAATATCTCAACTCCACAATTTAAATATTGTGCAGCTTCACCTTCCCTACCACTATCTATATAAAACTTTCCTAACATAATAGCAATTTCTGCCGTTTCTTTTTTATAATCCATATTCTTTACAAAGTTTAACGCTGTCAAAATAGTACTTTCAGCTTCTCTAATATCTCCCTGAAGCATATCCACCCTATATTTCAAAATATAATACTCTACAAGTGACTTATGATCACCATCTTTTATACTTTCCATTATTTCCTCAAGGGCTTTTTTAGAATTTACTACATCTTTTAATTTAATGTAATTTTCACAAATACTTATTAGCGTTTCTGTAAGTCTACTATCTTGATTAGTCTTTCTGAGTTCTTTAGCTTTATTTAAGTGTATAAAAGACTCTTCAATATTTTCAAATTCACAAAAAAGTTTTCCAAGGTTATTTTCAATTTCTGCTACATATATATCATCATTTATTTCATTAAATAATGCCAAGGTCTTTTTAGAATACTTTATGGCATTATTTATATCTCCCTTTTTATTGTACTCTTCTGCTATCATAAGCAAAGTATTGGCATATTCCTTCTTATTATTCAGTTGCCTAAATTTTTCCTTTGCAAGAAATGAGTAGTCCATAGCCTTGTCTATATTCTCAAGCTTAAAATTTGTATATGCCATATAATAATATATCTCTGCAAGTAAAAAATCATTTCCTATATTGTTATCATGGTATATCTTTTCAGCCTGTTGAAAATAACTAAAAGAGGAATAATAAGATTTAAGTTCTAAAGTTATTTTACCTAAATTTAAAAAAGTCTTTACTATTTCCTCGTATTTATTTTCTTTTATAAATATACCATTTGCAGAAAGAAAGCACTGCTGAGCTAATCCCATATCCTTTTTCATCATGTATATTATACCTCTTAAATACAGGTTTTTAGCCTTTCTATATTCTAATTCATATTTATCAGCATAATAAAGAGCTTTTTCTACATAACGTTCCGCAGATATCAAATTTTCACTTAATATGTGGGATTCTGCTATATTCTCGAAATATGTACATATCTTTTCAGCTTGTGTTTCTTCTGATTCCATAAAATATTCTACAGAAGTTTTTAAAGCTTCAGCTAAGTATTCTAAAAGATCCATACTAGGATTTGACTTTCCCGACTCTACAAGACTTATTTGTCCAGGTGTAATTCTAGCTCCTGCTAAATCCTTAAGAGTCATATCTAATTCTTTTCTTCTTCTTTTTATTTTTTCACCAAGAGACATTATTTCCATAGTCACTCTTCCTTTTCCCGATAATTCCAACAATACATATAATATAACTTATAATTTTACAAATTCTCTATATATTATAACATATTTTTTATCTAAACATTTAAATTTTGTTAAATATTATTAAATTTTAGGAAACATTATAAAAAAATAGAGTGACTTTTACAGTCACTCCATTTCTTATCGCATATAGTTCATCATACTGTCATATGCATCCATTGCTGAATGTCTCATTGTTCTTTGTGCTCTCTTAAGTCTCTTCCTTGTTCCTCTATCCATTTCTGGAACCATCATCATTGTAACTGCTGCTCCTAAAAGCATTCCTGTAATAACTTTACCCTTCATATCTATCCACCTCTTTTAAAAAGTAGTACATAAATATGTTGTGTAATTTTAAGCTTTTTTATCCTTATATAAATACAGGTATATTATGAGAATAAGTTATACTTTAATCTATTTATCCAATTTATTTATTTTTTAATATTAATTTACTCTAGCTTAAACTTTGCAAGCGCCTCTGCTAATGCTGAGTTAATTGGCTCATCTGCTTCTTTCTTTAATTTTTTCATATAATTATTTACTTCTCTTTTATCTGCTTTACCATCTTTATCAAATCTCTTTTTAAATTGACTTGCTTTTTCTCTAAAGCTACAATTAGCACCTATACATACATATATTTGACCTTCTCCTTCACCACGAAGTTCAAGCTTTTTCTTACACTCTGGACATCTTGCATTAGTAACTCTTGCAACACCTTTTCTATATCCACATTCCCTATCTTGGCAAACAAGCATTTTGCCCTTTTTAGTATTAACCTCTAGCATTGGCTTTCCACACTGTGGGCATTTATTTCCTGTAACATTATCGTGCCTAAATTTTTCTTCGCTGTTTTTTATTTCACCAACAACCTTATCAGCATAACTTCTCATTTCATTTATGAATGTATTTTTATTTAACTTTCCTTTTGATATGTAATTAAGCTTTTGCTCCCACTGTCCAGTAAGTTCAGGCGATTTTAACTCCTCAGGGACTAAATTTAGCAACTGTCTTCCCTTAGAAGTTATAAATATATCCTTACCTCTTTTTTCAATTAAAAATGTATTAAATAACTTTTCAATAATATCAGCTCTTGTAGCTACAGTCCCAAGTCCTCCAGTTTCTCCAAGAGTTTTGGCTATTTCCTTATCATTGGTATTCATATACTTTACTGGATTTTCCATAGCAGATAATAGGTTTCCTTCATTAAATGGTGCTGGCGGCTTAGTTTCCCCTTGATTTTGAGATGCTTTAATTACTTTTAAAACATCTCCCTTACTTAAGTTAGGTAATATTTGTTCTGAGGAATCTTCTTCACCATCATTTCCTGAAAAGTTATTTTCATAAATCTCTTTCCATCCCTGAAAAATAACTATTTTACCTTTTGCAGTAAAAGTTTCTTCTCCAATTTTAGCTTTTATTGAAGTTTCTTCATACTCAAAAGGAGGATAAAGTACACTTAAAAACCTTTTTACAACCAAATCATATATTTTTCTTTCACTATCATTTAATAAAGATAAAGTAGCTCTTTCTTCTGTAGGTATTATGGCATGATGATCTGAAACCTTACTATCATCTACAAAAGATTTATTGGCTTTTATCGGACTTTTAAGTATATTTAAAGCTGCTTTTGAATAGGGTCCTACTCCACATGCCTTAACTCTTTCCTTTAAAGTATCCACTATATCTGCTGATATATATCTAGAATCCGTTCTTGGATAAGTAAGTACTTTATAATTTTCATAAAGCCTTTGCATAATAGATAATGTTTCCTTTGCTGAGTATCCAAATATTTTATTTGCATCCCTTTGAAGTTCAGTTAAATCATAAAGTCCTGGGGCAAAGCTCTTTTTCAATCGCTTATTTACTTCTATAATTTCTGCATCTTTTCCTTTGATAGATAGCAGAATCTTATCAGAAAAATCCTTATTAAACGTCTTTGTATCATGGGTTTTACCATCCTGCCACGTAAGCTTTAAAGTACCTGCTTGTGCATTTATGCTGTAATAAGTTTTAGGCTTAAAGTTTCTAATTTCCTCTTCTCTTTTTCCAATCATAGCCAAGGTTGGAGTTTGAACTCTTCCACAAGAAAGCTGAGCATTATATTTACAAGTAAGCGCACGAGTGGCATTAATTCCTACAACCCAATCTGCTTCTGAACGTGCTTCTGCTGCAGCATATAAGCTTTCATATTCTCTACCATCTCTTAACTTATTGAAGCCTTCCTTGATTGCCTTATCTGTAACTGAAGAAATCCATAACCTTTTTATAGGCTTTTTTACATGAGCTTTTTCAATTATCCATCTAGCAACCAATTCTCCTTCACGCCCTGCATCTGTAGCTATAACAATTTCACTCACGTCTTTTCTATTTAGCTGTTCTTTAACAATATTGAATTGTTTACCTGTTTGCTTTATAACTACAAGCTTTAAGTATTTAGGGAGCATTGGTAAGTCCTCAATTTTCCATGACTTATATTTATCATCATAAGCTTCAGGATCAGCTAAAGTAACTAAATGCCCTAATGCCCAAGTAACTATATATTTTGCTCCTTCTATATATCCATTTCCTTTTTTATTGCAATTTAAAACTCTAGCTAAATCTCTTCCTACGGAAGGCTTTTCAGCTAAGACAACTATCTTATTCATATATTAACCACCTTTTCTTAATTCCTAACTTTATGGTTTTCATAATATCACAATGATAAAGATATTAAAAGAATTAGCTCAAAAAAACAAAATAGCTCTATATCTCTAGAGCTGTTTTTGTTTAACTTTAAACATATTAGTCCTTTTTACTTTATATTAAAATCACCTTGCATGATTAAATTTCTTGCCTCACCAACATAATATAATGATCCACATATACAAATTATGGAGCTATCTACAGACTCTGATAAAACTAGATCTATAGCTTCTTCTACACTACTGCATGCCCTGGTTTTAATATTATACTCTTTAATAGCTTCAGATAACGTTTGTGCATCCAAGGCCCTTTCGTTTTTAGGACTTACTGTAAGTATACTTTCCGATATAGATGCAATCTTATCTAGCATTTCCTTATAGTTCTTATCCTTTAAAACACCAAATATAAACTTAATCTTTTGTCCTTTAAAACTCGTCTTGAAAAATTCAGCAACAGTATTGATTCCATCAACATTGTGAGCGCCATCTATAAAGATTTTTGGTTTTGCACTAACTAACTCAAGTCTGCACTGCCATCTTGTGTTAATAAGTCCATTAACTAAGTTACTATTATCTATATTAAATCCATACTTTTTCAAAGCAAGAACCACCTCAATAGCAGTTGCAGCATTATCTACCTGATGTTTACCTAAAAGCTTTATTCTAAGATTTTTTATATTTTTATAATCAAACATTTGTTCCAGTTTATTTTGACTATCATGAACAAATATTTCTTCCTTATTTACGCAATTTAAGCTAGCATCATGTTTGTCACAATAAGACTTTATTAAAACAGGAACTGCCTGAAAATCTTGTGGTGATAAAACCACTAGGCTATTATCTTTTATTATTCCTGCCTTTTCTTTTGCTATATCTTCTATTTCATTTCCTAGAATATTAACATGATCATAACCAATTTTACTAATCACTGAAACTAATGGTTTCTCAATTACATTTGTTGCATCAAGTCTACCACCTAATCCAACTTCAAGTATAACAAAATCGCACTTTCTTTCATAAAAGTATAAAAAAGCAACAGTAGTTAATATTTCAAAACAAGTTAACCCTTCTTTATTCAAACTAGCACTTGATTCAATAACGCTTTTTACATGAGAAGTTATGCGAGCAAAATCATCATCACTTATAAATTCACTACCTGCTTTTATTGCTTCATTCATTTTGAGTAAATAGGGCGATGTATATATACCTACTTTGTATCCTGCATCCACTAATACATTATATGTATAATTTGCAATTGAGCCCTTGCCATTTGTACCAGCAATATGGATATATTTTTGTCCCTTGTCTGGGCTACCTAATTCGTTAAGTAATTTAGAGATTCTTTCAAGTCCTAAGTTTATTTTGTTGTAACTCAACTTTTCATAATAGCTCATCACTTCATTATATTTCATTTTATAACCCCCATCTTTTGATAACCTCTAGTATGACTTAATGATTATATTTTAACATGTACTACTCTTTTCCCCAACTTAAATTAGCATAATATATATGTTATAATAATTAAAATATAAAAACTTATATACAATAACTTAAATAACCTGAGGATGGGGGAAATTAATGTGACAGACAAGATAAATGCTATACTTCAAAATGAAAATTACAAAATTTACTTGGCTAAGAATGAAGAAAAAGAACAGACTAGAGAATTTTGTCATCATGATTTACAGCACTTTCTTGATGTGGCAAGAATAGCGCATATAATTAATTTAGAAAAAAGTCTTAATATAAATAAAGATATAATTTATGCTACCGCCCTTCTTCATGACATCGGCAGATGGATGCAGTATGAGAAAGGCATACCCCATGACAAAGCCAGCGCAGAACTTGCCTCTGATATACTTAGCGTATGCGGCTTTAATCAAAATGAAATTAAAGAAATCCTTTCTGCTATACTAATGCATAGAAAGATTTCTACAGATGAAAAAAGCTTAAGTTATTTAATTTGTCGCAGTGATAAGCTATCAAGGGCATGTTTTAACTGTAAGGCAACTTTGGAATGTAACTGGTCAGAAGAAAAGAAAAATCATAATATTAAATACTGATGTGGAATTTTTTGTTTAAATTGTATTCATCTAGAAAGGAGTTTAATTAATTTATGAGTAGAGTAATTAATATAGGTAACAAGGAGTTTGAGCTTGGCAGAAAAACCTACATAATGGGGATACTAAATGTAACACCAGATTCTTTTTCTGATGGCGGAAGCTTTAACAGCATTGATAGAGCATTGAAACATGCAGAAGAGATGGTTTCACTAGGAGCTGATATCATTGATATTGGAGGGGAATCCACAAGGCCTGGTCATATTATTGTATCTGAAGAAGAAGAAATTGAAAGAGTACTACCAGTAATAAAGGCATTAAAACTAAACTTTGACATACCAATTTCTATAGATACATATAAGGCAAAGGTTGCAGAGGCTGCAGTTAAAGAAGGTGCTGACTTAATCAATGATGTATGGGGCTTTAAGAAAGACCCGCTTATGGCAAAGGTTGCAGCAAAGCTTCAAGTACCCTGCTGCCTTATGCATAATAGGGATAATAAAAATTATAGTGATTTGATGACGGATGTATTATCTGACTTACAGGAATCTATAGATATAGCTTTAGATGCTGGAGTAAAGCCGCATAATATAATTATTGACCCAGGTATAGGCTTTGCTAAAACCTATGAGCAAAATTTAGCTGTGATGAATAATTTAGAGAAGTTAACTACTCTTGGCTTTCCTGTACTTTTAGCTACTTCAAGAAAATCAATGATAGGAAATACATTAGATTTACCACCTAAAGACAGAGTTGAAGGAACTGTAGCAACTACCGTTATTGGTATCATGAAGGGCTGTGATTTTGTAAGAGTACATGATGTTTTAGAAAACAAACGTGCCATTATGATGACAGATGCTATAGTCAGAATTTAAATATTTGATAGTAACATCACTTTTAGTTGTTTCACTTTTTAGCATTGGAGATGATTTTATGGATAAAATGTATATAAAAGACCTTGAAGTTTATGCCTACCACGGCGTTAATATAGAAGAAAAAAATATGGGCCAGAGATTTTTAATATCTATAGATTTATGGCTTAATTTAAGAGAAGCTGGCAAAAGCGATGATCTTTCAAAAACTGTTAATTATGCAGAGCTATGTCATAATGTTGAGAAGGAATTTACAAAAACAAAATATGACTTGATTGAAACATGTATTGAACAGCTAGCTCAATATATATTGTTAAATTATGAACCTGTTGAAAAAGTAAAGATACTTCTAAAAAAACCTTGGGCACCTATAGGAAAGCCTCTAGACTATGCTGCAGTGGAAATAGAAAGATCCTGGCATAATGCTTTTATTGGCTTAGGATCTAACATTGGAAATAAGAAGCAAAACCTTGAAGAAGCTATAGAATTCATGAATATTGAAACTACACGGGTAATAAAGCTCTCTAATTTTTACACTACTAAACCCGTAGGATATACAGAGCAGGATGATTTTCTAAATTGTGCTGTGGAGATAAAAACTCTACTCACTCCAAAAGAACTTATTGAGTTTTTATTAAAAATTGAAAAAGAACTAAGAAGGGAAAGAATTGTACGATGGGGTCCTAGAACTATTGATTTAGATGTACTCCTCTATGATGATATAATCACCTCCTTAGAGGAGATAATCATACCTCATCCTAGAATGCATGAGAGACTTTTTGTACTAAAGCCTCTTAGCGACATAGCTCCCTATATGATGCATCCAATTTTAAATAAAAGAATGATTGAACTAGAAGAGGAAGCTATTAAAATACAAAGTGGCGATGAAATTATTGATATATTAAAATAGTAATTTTAAATAATAACAATTGTTAAAGTCTCAGCTTACTTGTTTACTTATACTTATTTACAGTAAACATAGATATAAATGAACCTTTCTATTACATATTTAAGATAATTTTATTGATAAGTTTAAAATCATCTATTAAAAAGAGTTATTTTAAGTTTTTATAGAAATTTAAATCAATGTCATCTGTAATAGGAAGGTTATTTATTTTCAATTTACAATAGCTCTTCTCTAATGTCCTTAGAGTCCTTTGATGATAAATAAGATAATGGCACATCAAATACCGTTTTTGCCCCTTTTAATCCTTCTCTGTTCATACGAACAGCTGCTCTTGCATAAGCTACAAGCACGTTTGCTGTAAATTCCGGATTACTTTCAAGCTTCAACGAAAATTCAATTGTATGATTCGTACTATCCTTTCCTGTCTTTCCTCTATGAATTACAAAGCCTCCGTGCGGCATTTTAGAATGATTTTTCTTAAATTCCTCTTCATCTATAAAATAAACACTTGTATCATAGTCTAAAAAATAATTTGGTATACCTTTAATTTCTCTCTCAATTCTAGATAAATCTTCTCCGTCTTCTGCAACTACATAACACTGTCTTAAATGCATTTCTCTATCTGTAAGTTCAATATCGCTTCCTAAGCGTATCCTCTCTAACGCATTTTTTGTTGGAATAGTATACTCAATTCCATACTTTACCCCTTTTATACTACGAATAACATTAGAATGTCCTTGACTTACTCCAGGTCCCCAAAATGTATAAAATTGTCCATTAGGAAGTATCGATTCAGCTAAAAGCCTATTCATTGAAAATAGTCCTGGATCCCATCCTACTGATACTATACTTATGTGGTTATTTTCTATTGCCTTTTTATTCACTTCATCAAAGTACTCTGAAACTTTAGCATGGGTATCAAAACTATCTACTGTATTAAAATTTTCTGCAAATCTAGGGGTCTGTTTTGGAAGATCTTTTGCAGAACCTCCACACAAAATCATCACATCTATTTTATCTATGTAATGTTGAACATCATTTATACTAGCTACCTTTGTATTAGAACTTCCAGGTACTATACTTTTTGAATCCCTTCTCGTAAATATCACTTCAAGCTCCATATCAGAATTTTTTCCAATTGCAAATTCAACACCTTTTCCTATATTTCCATAACCTACAATACCTACTTTAATTTTCTCCACAATGTTACCCCCAATTTAATTCTTATGTTAAAATTTATGCTGAGTTAGTAAAATAAATTTATATTTTTATCACTTTACCTATTTAATTTTAAAAGTTATCACAGAAAACAGCTCTAAAACTTTAGAGCTGTTCTTCATAAATCTGATTATAGTCTTTAACAATCCCCCAGTATTCTATACGATTAACGTTTTCAATTATAGAGTCAAAATGTATATAAACTGGTGCATCATACAATTCATTATGAGCTTGAAAAAATTCCTTGTCCCCATGTATTATTGCTTGAAGGGCTAATGGAAGTTCCCGTGTAAAAAATTCATTTCTCTCATCTGGAGTTTTGGGATTAAATCTTCCATCTACATAAACATATGCATATAACTGAAGCTTTCCCTCTACCCTCCTCCATCTTACAAGAATTTCCTCCCTTGCGGATGTAATCTTATCATAAGCATAAGTAAGTCCTACATTTAAAAGCATTTGTTCTTCAGAATCTAAGTGGGTATAGGTGTAATGCCTTCCTAGTATTGATTGATTCTTAATAACTCCATCATCAAATTCAGTAATTAAATTTTCAGGATTTAACTTATCCATCCTTTCACCTTCTTTATTATTAGGCCAAAACATAAGCCCTTAATATTATATTATTGAAGGTTAAAAAATCTGTTACTGTTGAATATACTAACATAGATAATATTAAAAGAAAGGATATATGTTTTATGATGAATTATGACCTTTATTCTACAAATGCACAAAGTTTTAAAAAAGGTGCATTAAAAATCAACGGAACTTCAACTATAAAAGTAGAACCTAATATAGCTATTGTAAATTTAGGAGTTGTAACAGAAGATACGAATTTAGAAAAAGCACAAAGAGAAAATGCTATCAAAGTTACTTCTATTATAAACGAATTACTTAAGTTTGGCGTTTCTAAAGAGGACATTAGTACACTTACTTACAATATTGAACCCCAATATGATTATATAGAAGGAAAACAAGTATTTAGAGGATATAAAGTTACTAATATCTTATCAGTTACAATTAAAGATTTGTCTAAGGTAGGACAAATTATAGATGCTGCAGTCTCTAAGGGAGCTAATCGAGTAGACAACATTAAATTTACTGTAGAAAATCCATCGCCATATTATAATAAAGCATTAAGTCTTGCTATAATAAATGCTATAAATAAGGCAAGACAAGTGGAAAACACATTAAAAGTGAACATGTTTAAAACTCCATATAAAATTATCGAGCAAAGTTCTACTGAAAATGTTCAGGAAGTTGCAGACTTCAAAGTCCTCGCTGCTACAACCCCTATACTTCCTGGTCAGATCACCATAACCTCAAATATTGAAGCATTTTTTTATTATAAATATTAATACTTTGCATAGTTATTTCTTTAAGCCCCAAATTTTATATAATATATTTCTTTTAAAAGGGCACAATAATTTTGAAATTAATATAAATTGAAAGGGGTTTTTAAAAATGGCACTTACTAATAAGGAAAAAACTTTAATAGAGGATAATTTAAATGCGGAGTACTTATGTATAAGAAAATATGAACAATATGCTTCTATGGCATCAGATCCACAAATCAAACAGGTATTTCAAGACTTAGCAAATAAAGAACATCAACATGCAACTACACTTGAACAAATATTATCTCAAAACGGAGTAAATAATCAAAATATATTTAAAAGCTTTACTAAACCTCAAGGAGATTCATCAAATGTACAATCAAATCTCGGATTTACAGATGCACAACTTTTAAATGATGCATTATATACTGAAAAGCATGTTTCAAGTTCATACAATACTGCTGTATTAGAATCTGTTGATACTAATATAAGACAACAGCTTCAACATATTCAGCAAGAAGAGCAAGGTCATGCTGAAACATTATTTAAGACAATGAACTCAAAAGGTTGGTATGATGTACAATAAAATTTTCTAAGTATGACTTCCTATAAATAATAATTTATAAATTAAAACATCTCAATTCAATGAATTGGGATGTTTCTTTAATTATTGCTTGCTAAAAACACCCCTATTCCAATTATTGAAACGAGGTGTTTCTTAAAATTCATATATACTAAAATTTTAAGGGTTTCATAATTTTATAAGCTGGTAATATAGAAACTACTGCATAACCATCTATGCTGGACATTGGCAATGTTCCCATATCTTCATCTCTACTATCTAAGCTTTCCCCTGGAGTACGGTTATCTCCTAAAAAGAATATCTTATTTTCCTCTACATTTACTTCCTTCATATCATCTGATTTTCCATCGGTATATATTTCTGGAAGAGGACTGTTGTTTACATAAACAACTCCATCTTTAATTACTACTGTATCACCAGGAAGACCTATTACTCTCTTTATAATGCTGTATCCTTTGTCTTGAAGATTAATAACAATCACATCACCATGCTTTGGCTTACTAATGTGTGTTGACAACTTATTTACTAGCAAAAGACTTCCATCTCTTAATGTAGGACTCATAGAAACTCCTGATACCTTAGTAAGTCCTATAGAATTGTTAACTATAATATAAACTATCAAAAGTTTTAAAATAAACTTAGTCCATTCCTTAATAGAACTTTTCTCTGATACCTTTTTATCAGCTTTAGTTACTTCCATGGCTTATCCTCCTATTTGTCATTACCATTAGTCTTCTCTTCACTGCCACCATTATGATTTTCATTGAAATTTGAATTCATAGGTTCTTTGTTATCTTTATTACCATTGTTTGATTTATCTTCTTTATACTCTTTACTCTTATCTTGATCAGTATCCTTAGGTTTTTCTTCTTTTACATTACCTATTTCACTATCTTTGTCATTTTTAGCTTCTTTGCTGTCTTTTTTATCCTTTATATCTTTATCCTTGTTATCTTCTTTATTATCCTTATTCTCTTTACTATCTTTATCTTCTTTAACCTCTTTGTTATCAGAGTTTTCCTTATTATCTTCACTTACAGAAGAATCGTCTCCTGAAGGTTTTGGGTCTTCAACCTTGTCTCCCTCTGTTTTAGTGTTATCTATGTTATCTTCAGAACCTTGTTCCTTGTTATTTTCATCTTTATTTTCATCCACCTTTGGCTGTTCTGGCATAGTTGGTACTGGATTTTCTATTGGCTTAGGATTTGGCACTGGTTTTACAACTACATCTGGAACATACTGTAGTCTTGGAGCTTCATAATCTTCTCTTAATTCATCCATTGCATCTTTGGCATCTGACAAAATAATCATTAATTTTTCTCTTACCTGCTTTTTATCCTCTTCATTTGAAAAATTAGTGTTCTTAATAAGTTTGTTAACATGCTCTTCAATTTCTTTTTGTCGATTTTTTATCTCCTTTTCGGTATACTTGTCTAGCTCCCTTGAGGAAGCATCCATTTTATCTTGAAGTCCTGTCCTTAAATGATCCTTTTCAACTTCTAAATCACTTGCTAATGCAGTTGATATGGCCTTTTGAGCAATTTCAGCCTTTTTATTGTACCAACTTGTAAGAAGTCCATTTATATCTGCATCTGCAAAAGAAACTGAAGAATTTATCACAAAAGCTGCACCAAGAGCTGCTGCTCCTAAAGCTACCTTCTTTCTAAACATTTCTGCCTTTTGCTCTCTTCTTTTCTTTCTTTGATTTTTTTCCTTTTGTAATCTTTTCTCTCTCTTATTCATCCTCATACCACCCTTAATGTTTTATAATCCAAAACCCTAAGAGAGGGTTTTGGATTATAGAAAATAACTTATGGTTAAATTATTTTGCAGTTTCGTCAAATATTCCTTCTGCTAAGGCATCTAATGCAGTTTTTGCTTCTCCTTCAATTTTTGCTCCCTCATCTGTAATTGCTTTCTTTTTAGCAGCTTCTAAAGTATCAGTATCTGTTTTTATTTGAAGTTTTTTCTCAGAAATTTGATCATCAAGATGTGCTTTTACTTCATTAGTTGCAGCAGTTTCTTCAGCTTTTATTAAGTCACTAAGTTCCTTCTTTGCATCGACAATTTTCTGTGTTAAAGCATTAATTGCATTATCTTTAGTAGCAGTTACATCTTCATTAACCTTATTGAAGGAACTTGTTCCTTGATTATCAAGTGCTTTCTTTATATCTCCATTTGCATATGCCTGTGCTGAATCTGCATATCCATTAATCGTATTATTATATCGACTTACTGTAGTATCATATTGCCCTGGAGCACTTGATTTTATCTGATTAACTTTGTTATTTATATCATTTATATGCAAATCTAATTCTGCACCAATTTCTCTATTTGCTCTTGCGATTTCATTAGTTCCTGTATCAGTAACATTTGTTACTGAAGTATTTTTAGTACCATTGAACCAGCTGGTCAATTCTCCAATTTTACCGTTTCCATAAATAGATAAATCTTTCCATACTTGGGCTGAAGATGTTGAAAATTGCTTATTGTACCATGATTGTAACTGTCCTCCCGCATTTGTGTCAGCAAATACTGTTCCTGCTCCTCCTAATATACTTGCAAATACAACTCCAGCTATTACTTTGTTCTTTAATTCTTTTGATATCATTTTAAGTTCCTCCCTAAATTCTTAATTATTTCTTATATTTAAAATAATATTTAACATTTCTTGTTGAGCTTCTTTTTCAAGCTCGTTTGACTTTTCTTCAATGGATTTAATTTTTTCATCTGCATATTCTTGGCTGTTTTTTTCTATATCTTTTCTCACTTCTTCTATCTTTTTATCTAAGTTTTCTTTAACTTTATTTTCTGCATTTTGTTCATTTAATTTTATTTCATCATGTATTTCCTTTTTTGAATCTTCAATGGCATCTTTTAACTGTTCTTGATTGTCTTTTGACGAACTTTCAATAACTTTACTTGTATTAACAACAACTTCATCAAGTTCATTATTTAACTCAGTTAAGTAGTCTTTTGTCTCATCATCTATTGCTTTATCAATTAGTAAATTTTTTTCTCTTATAAATTTATTAAAATCCTTAGGCATTTGTTTATTAATCTTGTTTTCTGCGGAATTAATTTGAGTAATATAATCATCATTGTAAAGTAATATACTTGATCTAGAGTTTAAGATTGTATCTTCTTTAACTTCTTTTATACGTCTCGTTGATTTTTTTATAAGTTTATCTGTAAAGTTACTTAAATCATTTGTTATCTTTTCTTCTTCTGGTTCTACTACATTTTTATTTAATTGCTCTATAGATTCATTAAATTTTTTATTATACCAACTTGATAATGCAACCCCTGAATTATTAGCAGCCCAGGCTGTCCCCACAGACATTGAGAAAGCCACAGCAAACGAAGTAATAATTACTTTTTTCTTTTTCATTTCCTTACACCTCCTTTTGTGTCTCCCCCTCTCGTCTACAGTAATATTTTAACAATTTTAACACCTTAATTACATCCGCCATTAGTGTAATTCTTGGTATACTTAAGTGTAATAATATATACCTCCTTTGATACTAAACTAAAGTTTATAGTTACTATCATTTAGAATAAAAGTGCAAAATAAAAAGACCTTGGCAGGTCTTAATTGCTCATATGAACTAATAACTTTAAAGCTGATTCTGGATTAACCTTAGCTTGCTTAGATAAAGCTAAATTTACTTTTCCCAATATGCTATACTTTGTAAAGATCATAATTTCTCTCGCTATATCTGCATCTTGTATTTTGGAATAAGAAAGAGTTAAATTACACTGATAATTTTCTTGATTATTACATAAATACTTTAAGGCATTTTCATGTGCTCCAATTTCTCCTTTTTTGGAAGAGACGTTATTTAAAACATACTGAATCTTATCAATGGATTCCTTTGCACTTTCTATAGCACTTAAATTTACTTTATCAAGTTTCAATCCTTCGATAGTTGAATTAAATAATCTAATAATATAAAACTCATTTAAATTTGCTCCAACTTGAATTTTTAAACTATAAGTCCCACAATTTTCTATAGGTGGAGGTTCCACTGGATCCTCAGGAAACTCTAAAGTAGGTGGAACAGACATACCAAAAAAAGTATTTACTTCAAAGGAACTTCCTGAAGATACTGATCTTGAATTCCACATAACAGAATATCCACTGTCTGTTATCTTTGTAGATGAGTTTGACGGAGCGTAATCCCAGTTGCATGTATTACTATAATTTCCTACTACAAACATAGAAGGTTCTTCAATAATGGCAAAATCTCCTGTGGTTTTTAAAATACCCGTAGCTTGAAACTCCGCATTAGCTCCAGAACCAGTATTTTGATTGTATACTACAAAGCTATTTGGAATATCCCATGTATACTTAGTTTCGTTTTCCAATATAGCACCATTTACTATGAAAGGAGCCGCATCATCATTCCCAAGTTGAGTATCCACATGAAACTGCAAACCTATATTATGAACTTTTGAATCATTGTTTTTAATTGTATACTTTACTTCATATTTATCCTTAATAATTCTTACGCATTGAGTAATCTCAACTTTCTTAAATGAAACATTATATACGGTTTTATATGTATCCCCTTCCCTTATGGTATTAGCAATATCTAAAACTCTTAGTCCAAAAGCCGCTCCATCAATACTGACTAAAGGCATAGATGTACTCCCATCCCCATACACCAATATTTGATTATTATCTGCTGCTGTTGCTGGATAACCATCCTTGGTTTTAAACTGAAACTTTCCTTCTGCATCTACTGCTCCATCAAATACTAAGGTGTTAGAATAATCAAAATCTGCCTTAGTCATTAGTATATCTGGATTCGATTTATTTATATTTATAGCCACTATATCACTGTCTCTAGACTTATTTAGTAGCTTTATGGTGTTAAACTCAGTATTATTTGCTATATCATTTATTCCATTTTTAATTTGTTCTACTTCTAAAACTATCTTTTTTCTATCGTCATCACATAAGGTTCCATTAGAAGCTTGAATAGCAAGTTCTCTCATCCTTTGAAGGTAGCTTGTTAATTCATTTAATGCACCATCCATAACTTGAAGCATGGACATGCCCTCTTGAATATTTCGCATAGCTTGTTGAAGTCCTCTAATTTGTGCCTTCATTTTACTAGCCATGACAAGTCCTGCTGTATCATCTGACGCTTTGTTTATTCCTAGTCCCGAGGATATCTTTTGAATTGAATTTTCTTTTAGCATAGTAATTTTTTTTAAGTTATTATATATATTTAATGTACTTATACTATTTATTCTCAAAAGCTCCCTCCTCGCCATAAATTTTTTAGTACTTGCAAATCATATAAAAATTTTAATTACACTTATGAAAAAAACGCCAATATAGGCGGACATATTTCAATTTTTTATTATTCCACTGCTTACTGCATAAATTGCTGCTTGGGTTCTATCTGATAACTCCAGCTTATTTAAAACCTGGCTTACATGTTTTTTCACAGTGTATTCTGTTATATAAAGTTTTTTAGCAATTTCTTTATTGCTAAGTCCTTTTCCTAAAGATATAAGCACATCCCTTTCTCTTAAGGTTAGGCAATCTATAGCAATTTCATTTTCTGCACTCATAATGTTTTCAAGTATTCCAGGGTCATAATACTTTCTACCTTTGTATATGATTTTTATTGCATAACATATTTCTTCTGGAAGAGCATTTTTTAAAATATAGCCATCTACATTTGCTTCTTTACAATTCTTAAAATCCTCTTCACTAGCTGAAGTAGTTAGAATTACGAATTTACAGTTACATTTTTCTCTCTCCAACCTAGATATTATATCCAGTCCTGAGCTTATTCCGAGTCTTAAATCAATGAGAGCTATATCTGGCCTAGTACTTTTGATAATTTCTACTCCATTTTTTACATCAAATGCCTCACCCACTACCTCTATTTCTTTCTCTAGTGCTAAAATTGTGTTTAAACCTTTTATTACTAATGGGTGGTCATCTATAACAACTACTTTCATAATAGAACTTCCTCCTCATCATTAGATATAATATATAACTTAGGTATAATTATATTAATAGCCGTCCCTTTATCCCATTTACTATTTATTTGGAATTTACCATTTAATCCTTTTGTTAGACTTTGCATATTGTAAATTCCAAGCCCTAAGCTTTTTTCTGTATCAAGCTTAATGTAATTAAATCCTATGCCGTTATCTATAATAGAAACTTTAATTAAATCATTTTCAATTATTAAATCAATATTTAAGATAGTACATTTACCATGTCGAATTGCATTTCCTGATGCTTCACATACTATTCTATATAAAGCTTGCTTCAAATAACATGGTATAGTATACTCATCACCTTTAATCTTAAGATTTGTCTTTACACAATTTAAATTTGATAAACAATTTAAATACTCTCCAATTTCTAGCCGAAAGCTTTGTTCCTTTTTCTTTTTTGAGCTTAACTTATATATTGCATTTCTAAGTTCGCCCAAGGAATATCTGGCTGTACTTTTAACAAATTCTAAGTTTTCCTTTACTTCTTCTTCAGTCATATTATCTAAATTATTGATTACATTATGAACACCACATACCATACTAAATAGTTCCTGAGATACAGTATCATGTAGTTCATTTGCAATTCGATTTTGTTCTTCTGTAATCATTATGTGATTTAAACTTCTCTCTATTCTAAGTCTTTCAAAAGTTCTAGTACTTAATTCGGATAAAAATTTCAATTGCTTTTCATAAGCACTAGAGTTATTTACAAAACTATCTTTTTTAATTCCTAGAATTCCATAAATTTTAGATACTGATTTAACTACAGAAATTAAATAAGTTTCATTACAAATTTTCACTTCAAATAAAATTTCCATATCCTTTAGATTGGCATATAAACTTTCCATTTTACTTTTAATCTCTAGGTTTAATTTCAAATTATGTTTTTCTGTATTTACCATAAAGATATCTTCTTCGATATTACTTTTTAACCAGAAAAAACTTAAGCTACTCCTAGTTATCATTCTTGTATAATCAACAAAAACTTCAATTATATTTTTCAAACTATCATTACATTTAAATTCTTCAACCATTAAATACAAGTCCATAATATATCTAATAGTATCTATTTCACTTCTTAATCCAATACTTTTAATATAATTTAAAGAAAATATTTTGTTTAATTTATTTACAAATTTACTTCCATAACTTGTCCATAGCTTTTTTCTGTCTATCGAAAAAGAATTACCAGCACTTTTAACTTGTTCTATTCGTTTTTCATGGATCATTTATTGGCCCCTCTCTTGTAGCAGTTTAAAGCTTTTAACATTATTTTAAATACGCAAAAAACCGCCTGATTTCTCAGTCGGTAGGGTGCACTACTAGCTCTTTGCATTCTAAGTGCCCAAATAAAGAATGCATATCATCACTCCCGATATCCTAATTATAACCATTTTTTCCATTTAGCTCTATAAGCTTTTTCCGTCATTTCTTTGTATACCTTGACAAATAAATTAAATTTATTATAAGAATGTTACATTTTTGTGACAATACTGTTACAAGCTTGTAGAATATATTGACCTATTGTTGATAAAAATCTTACAATTATATTATTAAAAGGTAGTATAAAAACATTATGTTTTATACTACCTTTTTTTACGATTATAACTTATATATTTATAAAATTAGTATTAATATAATTGCTTATCTTCAAAAGTTATCTTTTTTTCTCAGGCTCTGCTCCTAAGTACTGATAATAATAGCATTGAATTCTTCCATTATAAAGCTTTCTATTTTTATTTGATTTTTCACCAAATAACTCTTGAAATTTAGGGTGAGAGGTAAGTACAAAATATGACCAATCATTTAAATCTGTAAAAACCTTTCCCATAACCTTGTATAGCTCTTCAACTTCTTTCTCTTCCCCAATTCTCTCGCCGTAAGGAGGATTTGTTACTATAAAGCCATATCTTTTCTTACTACTAAAATCTCTTACATCCATCTTTTGAAAGAATATATTTTCCTCAACTCCTGCTTTTATAGCATTTGCTCTTGCAGTAGCCAATAATCTTCCATTTATATCAGAAGCAAGTATTCTGAATTCCTTATTATTAATTGAATTTTTAGCATGCTTTCTTATATCATCCCATAAGCCCTGATCTATTATATCCCATTGTTCTGATACAAAGCTTCTATTAAGTCCTGGTGCTATATTTCTTCCAATCATTGCAGCTTCGATGGCTATAGTTCCTGAACCACAAAGAGGATCTGCAAGCACTCTTGAAGGTTCCCATTTACTTAAAAGTACTAATGCTGCTGCTAATGTTTCCTTTAAAGGAGCTTCTCCTGCAAGTTCTCTATATCCTCTTTTATGTAATCCTGGTCCTGATGTATCTATAGTTAATGTAACAATATCTTTAAGTATTGCCACTTCAATTTTATACTCTGCTCCACTTTCAGGAAATGTGTCCATTCTATATTTTCTTTTCATAGATTCAACTACAGCCTTTTTTACAATAGATTGACAGTCAGGCACACTATAAAGTTTAGATTTAACCGACTTACCAGTAACATGCATAAACCCTGTTATAGGTATTATGTCTCCCCACTCCACTTCTTTAGTTCCCTGAAAAAGCTCTTCAAAAGATTCCGCTTTAAATTCTGCCATTTTTATAAGAACTCTCTCTGCAGTTCTAAGCCACATGTTGCAGGTCACTATATCCATTTCGTCCCCTTCAAAGGTTACTTTTCCATTTTCTATAGTTAAATTATCATATCCTAATTCTTTTAATTCATCAGCTACTACCTTTTCAAGTCCAAAAGTAGACGTTGCAATTAGTTTATACATATATATCTCCACCTTTAATTAGCAATTTCAATTTTAATAAATAGGTTTTACTTAGATTTCCCATTATGATTATGTATTATCAATTATATATTGTCAATTTTAAATTACTTATCAATATCAAACCATCCTTTTTGTTTAAACCATAAAAACATAAAAACGCCTATGAGTATCATTATCCCCCATACTATAAAATATCCATATCTCCATTTCAGTTCAGGCATATTTTCAAAGTTCATTCCATATACACCTACAATGAAAGTTAATGGTATAAATATTGTAGATATAACTGTAAGCACCATCATATTTATATTCATTTTATTTGAGTTAGTAGATATATAATTATCTCTTATATCCGCAGTAATTTCTCTACTTTCTTCAATCATATCTGATAACTTAAGCAAATGATCATAAATATCCCCAAAGTACACCTTATGATCTCTTATCCAACTCAGTCTTTCTGAATTCAACATTCTATATAGCAAATCTCTCATAGAAGTTATAAGTCTTCGTAATTTTAATAGGTCATTTCTAATTGAAAATATTTCATTTATAAGACAATGTGCAGATTTTTTTTCCTCATTACTGTCTATTATACTTAATTTATCTTCAATTTCTTGTATAGCAGGAAAAAACTCATCAACTATTTTATCTAATATTAAATATTCTACGTCAACAGGTCCCTTATTCCATCTATTTTTACTACATACAAACTTATTCCATGCCTCATCTATTTCGTTGCAGTTTTCCCTATGCAGGCTAACAATAAATCTTTCTGATATAAATATTCCTACATTTTCTGACAAAAGTGTCTCATTATTTAATGCGTTGAATATAAAGAAAGCATAGTTATCATAGTAATCCATCTTAGGTCTATGGTGAATTTGTAACGAATCCTCTATGGATAACTTATGAAAGCCAAATACATCCACTAAAGCTTTTTCTTCATCCTCTGAAGGATTTTCTATATCAATCCAATACCAACTTATTTCTTCATCTTCTAATTCATTTATAGAAATATCTTCATATAATTTTAAATCTTCTTTTATAACAGCAGTACGAATCACGTATACACCCCCAAATTAATTATTAATTTTAGTCATGTAGTTGTCAATTAAAATTTGCTTCACCTTTTTTATATACTTTATGGGATTTTCTATACATATTATTAGTATAAACGTTTACTTACTTTTTTAAGTAGTAAACAAAGTATATATTGAACATATTACTTCATATAATTCTATAAAAGTTGGATTTCCTAAATACTTATACTCCTTCTTTACTTAAGGTTTTTGAAAAATTAACATTATTTGAACTTTATACATACCTTCAACATATTTTTAAATAATTCCTTATATAAATATATATACAACAAATTGAGGAGGAGATATTTTATATGTTTTATTGTGACGTGAACAAAGTAGAAGAGAAGATTAAAACCTTTGCCAAATTCGGTGATGCAGGTCATGGAGGTATTACAAGATACTCTCTATCCCCTGAATCTATTCAGGCAAGAGATGAATTTGTGAAAAGAATGACAGCAATTGGTGCAATCATTGAAACAGATGACTTGGCAAATATGTATGCTACAATCCCTGGTTCAGATCCTAATACAAAAAGAATCATAATGGGATCCCATTGTGATTCCGTTAAAAATGGTGGTAACTACGACGGTATTTTAGGTGTTATAGGCGCTATGGAAGTTCTAGAAACAGTTGTTAATCAGAAAATCCCTCATAAGCATCCGTTAACAGCTATGATCTGGACAAACGAAGAAGGTTCTGAATTCCCTCCATGCATGATGAGCTCTGGTACCGTTTGCCACGACTACATGCCTGAAAGATTTAGAGACAACTTTGAATTCAATAAAATGATGGCTTCCAAATCTATTTTGAACCCTGAGATAACTTTTGGTGAAAAATTATCAACCTTTAAGTACAAAGGTAATAAAGCTAATAGAATTAACCCCGACCAGTATAAAGCTATGTTTGAGCTTCATATTGAACAGGGCCCTATCCTAGAAGATGCAGGAAAAGACGTTGGTATTGTAACTTGCGTATTAGGTCAAATGTTGTACAGGATAAAATTCTATGGACAAGCTGCTCATGCTGGTACTTTCCCTATGAAAAAAAGAAGAGATGCTTTCCATGCTGCATCCGAAGCATTATGTTATCTTCATAAAGAAATTGATAAATTAGGCCATGAAGATTTGGTTTATACAACAGGAGAAGTTGTAATTCATCCTTGTGTAAATACAGTTATTCCTGATTTCTTCGATTTTTCCATAGATGTAAGACACGAAAATGCTGATGTATTAAACGCAGTACGTGATATCTTGTTAGGTCTTGCTGATAAAGAATGGCAGGGCTGCAAGTGTGAAGTTGTTTTAGGTTGGAACCGTGACACCGTATACTTTGATAAAGAACTAGTTGATTATGTAAAAGAAGCAGTAGAGGAACTTGATATTCCTCATATGCATATTAATTCTGGTGCTGGGCATGACGCACAATATATATCTTATATGATTCCTACCACAATGATTTTCGTTGTATCCAAAGATGGTTTGTCACATACAGAAGTGGAGTACTCTACACCTGAACAGTGTACAAACGGCATTAGTGTAATGTTAAACGCAGTTCTGAAGGCAGACAAAACTGAATAAAGGAGTGTATTTATGAATACATTTTTGTTAATGGCAGACACAATGACAGACAAGGCTTATCTTGATATCGCCAATACTCCTATGATGTGGGCAATGGTGATTCCCACAGTTATTATGGTTTGTATCCAAGCTTATATCTTTATCCGTGATGCTGTCAAAGCAGGCCCTATTGTAGGTTTAACAAAACAAGATACTAAAGAAGCAATGCGTGCCGGTGCAATTTGTTCTATCGGCCCCGGTCTCTCCATGTTTACTGTAATGATTGCGTTAATGAGTATTTTGGGCGGTCCTTTTGCTTGGCTACGTCTTTCTATTATAGGTACTATCACAACAGAAATGTTGGGTGCAACTGCAGGTGCAACTGCAATGAGTGTAGACCTAGGAGGTCCGAATTATGGAATAACCGCTTTTGCATGTTCTGTTTGGGTTATCACGCTGAATACATGGGGTTTCTTTATTGTAAACCTTTTGTTTGCACATAAAATGGAAAAAGTTAAAATAGCCGTAGAACGTCATGATGCCCATATGTTTGACGCCGTTGGTCTTTGTGTAATGATCGGTTGTGTTTCCATGTTCCTTGCAGGGCAAATGGTTGGTGGTACAGGTAAATTTATTGCAGCAATCGCAGGTTTTATTATAATGACTATTTTAATTGAAATTTCGGAAAGGGTACCAAAACTGAAAGAATACAACCTCGGTCTTGCTATGTTAGCTGCTATATTTATTGCACAATTCGTTGTGCAGATGGGAGGTTGATGCTATGAGTAATATTCAAAATACTTCTGATATTGATAAGAGGTTCCACGAAGAATATACTGTTAATATGATTAGACGTGGACGTATAACTACATTAATCGCTGCTCTGCTCACTTTCTTACCTGCATTATACCTCTGGTTGGCATTAGATTTTAGACCATCTTGGAGTTTAATCGGGCAAGGTTGGGCAATAATTGTGTCCTCTTATCTGATTATTTATTTCGTTGAGCCTTTAGGTTTCTATCCTGTAATGGGCCTTTCTGGTATTTACATTGGATACTTGGCAGGTAATATTCCTTCAGTACGTCTGCCAGCTATGATTTCTGCTCAAGTAGCTACAGGATGCGAAGCTGGTACCAAAAGAGGCGAGCTAATTGGCACTATTGCTATAGGTATGTCCGTATTCGTTAACTTGGCTTTCGTTACATTAGCAGCCATTACCGGTGTTGCAATTCTAAATGTATTACCACCATTTATCATCAGTGCCTTTGACTATACACTGCCTGCAATCTTAGGTGGCGTTATTGCGCAGTACTTTAAGAAAAATAAAGTATTTGTACCTTTAATTTTAGCTCTTTGTGTTATCTTGCAAAAGGCACCTTTGCCCAGCGTTGCTAAATTTCCTAGTGCTATTTTGTTAAGTTTTGTAATCGGCTACTTTATGTATCAATCTAAAAAAACAAGCAAGTAGCTGCAAAAATGTAACTTTGCCTTCAACCATAAAACTTAATATATTTACCTAGTTATGGGTGGTGGAAATGCATTCTGCCTCCCGACTTTTCTATCAGCGTATATCCTCAGATCTTAAATGAAGATATACATTGGTTCAAACCCAAGAAGTATTCAAGAGGTAATTAATCAGAAAGGATGATACTATGAAACAAACTTGTATTAAAATGTTTTCCTTTAGGCCAGAGGACTATCATAGTATGGAACATTACTTAAATAAAATGCTTGAGGATGGTTGGCGGCTACGTTGGTGTAAAGGGACCTTGGCTGGTTTTGAGCGGACAGATAATAAATATTTACGTTATATTGTAGATCCTTACCCTATGGCTTCTATCATGAATCTAAAAAAATTTCCAAAGTTTCGCTTGAATAAATATATGGAAAATGGATGGTATGCAGCAGGCAAAAGTAGAGGATGCTACATATTTTGCACCGACAATCCTAGTGCAGAAATTCCAGATTTAGAAGATGATATTGCAGTTTCAGCGCAGAAAACCTGTCTCATGGGCTCTCTTATTTTAGCAGTACTTCTTTTAACAATACTCTTTAAATCAATATTCACTCCTGCAATATTGTATAACATACTCCTAACTGATATTTATATTGTACTAACAGGGCTTGTAGTATTTTTAATCTTATATAATCTTATCAATGCAATTTTGTTATCAGCACCCCTACCCAAAGGGCCCATGACGAATTTAAAAATTTGCAAACGCTATATAATCCATGATATGGTGCTATTTATTAGTCTCCTCCTAGCAATCTTGTTGCAGGCAACGCATTACAGTTCAATGCTTAGTTATTTGATTCTTCCTATTATTGTAATTATAATTGGATCTATTATTTTGATAGCTATATCAAAACAAGCAAATACTGCTCACGAAAGTAATAAACGTCTAATTCCCCTAATCTGTATTATGGGACTTTTATTACTTATTCTTATTCCACTATCTGTTCATCGATTACAAGAAAACAGCAAGGCAGATAGTCAAACACGACAGAAAGAGCTATTAGCACACTCAAATAATTTAGCAGTTGCACATCTTTCAGATTTTATATCAGTCCCAGGTTCAATAAATGCTATCAGAGAAAATAACTCTATTCTAGGTAATAACATTTTATATGCAGAAGAATTTCAAAATTTGGATATATTTACAAATCGTACAGAAATGAAATCAACTAGCCTAGCTAAAGTAATCTTCAACTACTTATTTACTCAGGCACAACTAGAGCATAGCCAACAGTTTCAACATAATGACCTTAATGGTGTTATTTATTATAGCTTAAAAAACTCTAATACCGTCCTATTTCAAAGAAATAATGTCGTTTATCTTTGTACAGCTCCCTACAATGTGGATGACGAAGAAGTTATGGAGCTGCTGCTTTCTTACTAATATTATTACTTGGCATGTTGATAACTTCCTGTAATTTTGATTGTTCAGCAACTTTTATGTATCACGGAAAGCTTTAGTATTCCTATTCATTTTTCAATAGAATTATCAATTTATTTAATACTTTCTAGAATTAAACTAAATAGTTAAGTTTTTAAATATAAGTTGACTATAAAACAATGAAGGTACTTCTCATATTGCATCTTTTATGCATTATGAGACAGTACCCTTTTCACTATAACTATTAACTATTCAATTTTAACTATTAATTATCTTCTATTCAGCACTTAACCCTGCTAAGTTTAGTAAATTCCATGGCTTATTGTAATGTGGCTGAAAGAAGAAATCTACAAATGCGAGCTCATCTATAGTCATTTTATTTTGAATACATACAGACATTGTATTCATAGCTTGAGTTAAATCTGCTTTTGATATTATTTGTGCCCCTAAAATTACTTTAGAGTCCTTTTCATAAACTACTTTTAATTTTGCTGTATCATAAGTTGGCATGAATTCTGGACGATAATTATCTTCTACAGTTACAGTCTTAACTTCTATACCCGCTGATTTTGCCGCATTTTCAGTAAGTCCTGTGGATGCTATATTATAATCATAAATCTTAATTCCTGAAGTACCTTGAGTTCCCATGTATTTAGTAGTTGGTTTTACTAAGTTTCTAGCAACCAATGTTCCCATACGTACTGCATTTGTTGCAAGAGGAATATATGCATGCTTTCCAGTAGGGTTATATATAACTGCACAGCTATCTCCTGCTGCAAATACATCTTCTTTACTTGTTCTCATATATTCATCAACTATAATTGCTCCATTACCAAGCATATCTAATTGGCCCTTAAATAATTCAGTATTTGGTCTAAATCCTATACAAAGTACAACTAAATCTGTTTCATATTCTCCCTTATTAGTTACTACTTTTGATACTTTTCCACTTTCCCCTTCAAACTTAACCACAGTTTCCCCAAGAGCAAGTTTTACTCCCTTATCTGTAAATGCTTTTTCTGCTATGTCTGTATATTCTTTATCTAAGTATTTGCTTAATATACGGTCTTCAGCATCAATTAAAGTTACACTCTTGCCATTCATCTCAAATGCTTCTACCAGTTCAACTCCTATATATCCTGCTCCTACAACTACTATATTTTTAACTTCCTTGGATTTTTCAATTATTGTATTTGAATGATAGAAGTTTTTAGATAATAATACATTTTCCAAATGGATTCCTTCAATTCTTGGAACTATTGGCCATGAACCTGAAGTTATTATAAGTTTATCAAAAGTATCTTCAAATTCTTCATTTGTGTCTAAGCTACGTACTTTTATTTTCTTTTGATCTAAATCAGTTTCTAATACTTCATGTTTCATTTTTGTCTCTACACCTAGCTCAGCTAATTGTTCTGGTGAAGAGTAAAATAATCCTTGAGGGTCTTTAACTACTCCCCCAATATATAATGCTATTCCACAGGATAAAAATGAAATATTATCATTTTTTTCGTAAACTGTAATTTTTGCCTCTGGATATAATTTTGCAGCATTTATAATTGCTGCTGTGCCAGCATGTGTGCATCCTATAACCGCTATTTTCATAATTTATTTCTCCCTTCATTTATAGAAATGTTATTTATATTTCATTAATTAATTTAATTTCACAAAACTCGTTGATTTGATTATATACTATTTTGGTATATAATCAAACAATAATTTTTATTAAATACAAGTAATTATCCTTGTGATTCATCGTTTTTTATTTATTAGCTTTAATTTCTTAATTTTTTCATCTAAATTATATAATTTGTTTAAAAGGAGATATTATTCATCGGAATTTCATCAGTATATCGTAATCATAATTATACTGCTTTCATTAAACAAAAATAAAAGACCTTAATTCAAATAAATTTTGAATTAAGGTCTTTTAACATAGATTATTTTTTCATAAAATCTTTCTTTCTAAATATAGATCTTAAAAGTATAATCCATCCCCAAGAAATCGAAAGTGATGGAATAGCTGCTGTAATTGCTGCTTCTACAGGATGCATAGATGAAAACTTTAAGGGACTAAAAAATATTATAAATGTAATAGTTAACATAAGAAACAACGTAATTCGTTCATACATTGTAGATGGTGGCGCCAAAAATATCTTATTTAAATCAATTTTTGCTTTCATATTCACACCAGCTTTCCTACCTTTTCTTCTACCAACTCAATTATTTTCCCTGAATGTATTAAATCCCTTATAGTATTAATATGAGGATAAAGATATATATCTTCTTCCATTACAGGTACAGTTTTGGCTATTTCATCTAAAACTGCCTTAGATGCACTGCCCGTTGATAATTCACCTTCCATAAACTGCTGCGCCTGAAATACTGATAAAAGTTCTATTGCTAAAATAAACTCAAGTTTATCTACAATTTGTCTAGCTTTTTTAGAAGCATTATATCCCATTGCTACGTAATCTTCCTGATTTCCACAGGTAGGTATACCATCAACACTTGATGGATGAGATAAAATTTTCATGTCATTTAAAAGTCCAGCTTGAGTATATTGAGGTATCATAAGTCCTGAATTAAGTCCTGGGTTCTTTATAAGAAACCAAGGATATTCAGAAAGACTT
Organism: Clostridium sp. HMP27; assembly: GCF_000765165.1. Lineage (NCBI taxonomy): Bacteria > Bacillati > Bacillota > Clostridia > Eubacteriales > Clostridiaceae > Clostridium > Clostridium sp. HMP27. The sequence continues at coordinate 50,859 of NZ_JMFY01000035.1, forward strand.
CCATCAACAAGTCTATTATTTCTTCTCTCAGACATCTTTGCAATCATGGTTGCTGCAATACATGCTGAATCCATTTCAAGCCCTATATAAGAAGAATCTGGGTTGCATCCTGAAATAGCTTCTCCATCCTCCCCTTCAGGCCATATTATTGGATTATCACAACAAGAGTTCATTTCTATTTCTATAGTTTTTAAAGCATCTTTCAATGTTTTTTTTGCTGCTCCATGTAGCTGTGGTATACATCTTAAAGATAGAGCATCTTGAAGCCTGTAATTTTCATAATGCTTTGCCACTTCTGAATCACCAAGTATCCTTCTTACATTTTCAGCAGTATTTTTTTGATCTTCATGAGGTCTAACGCTCATTAATCTTTCATCAAAGGCTCTAGTAGTTCCTTTGAGAATTTCTAAAGTCATAGATCCTATAACGTCGGCATTCTTTGAGGATTTTATCATATCATATAATGCTAGTGCACCAATTGCTGTAACACTTGTGGTTCCAGAAACTAGTACTAACCCTTCCTTAGAAGATAGTTCTATAGGTTCTAGTCCTACTCTTTTTAATGCTTCTCTGCCTGCTAATAGTTCTCCATTTACATATGCCTTTCCTTCTCCGATAAGTACTAGCGCCATATGTGCTTCTGGTGATAAATAACCTACTGATCCTTCCTTTGGAGCAAAAGGGGTTAGTCCTCGATTTAAAAACTCCCTATACATTTCCATGGTCTCAATTCTCGCCCCAGTATATCCCTGTCCAACATTTTGAAGTACCATAAGCATTGTTGCCCTAACTTCCTCAATAGATAAGGGCTCTCCAACAGATGTAGAATGAGATAATACTATATTTTTTTGTAATCTTGCTGTTTCCTCAGGTGATATTACTTGAGTGCAAAGTGCTCCAAATCCTGTGGTAATACCATACATTACTCGTCCTTCTTCAATCCACTTCTCCACAAGATTTCTTGATTTTCTGACTTTCTTATAGTAATCTTCTGAAAATTCTACCTTTGCTCCAAATCTAGCAGCTGCAATAAACTCTTCAATTCCAATTGTATCTCCTAAAACAACCTTATCTATATCTTTAGCGTACATTCCTACTGCCTCCTTATATGAAAAGGACGTTATTAAACATCCTTTTCTCCCAGTTTATTTTTCTAATTATTCTTCAACCTTATCAATAAAGAACATTTTAATTGTTGAAATTATTTGTAATACAAATATGAATAAAACCATAAATCCACCAGCTGCTGCAAGGTATTTTACCCCATCTACACCCTGTGCACCGCCTCCATAAGCTACCATGAAAAATGAAATTGTACCAATTGAAACTCCCCATAATATTTTCTGCCAAATTGGTGGCTCTACATCATGCCTTGATTCCTTTGTACATAAAGCTGAAATAGTTGTCGTCATAGCATCTGCTGCAGTGGCAAAGGAAATGACAAGAGTTAACATTACAATTGGTATAAGTATAACTCCTAACGGCAATTCTCGAAGGAAACCCCAAAGACCTGCTACTGCTCCATGATCTTTAATAGTGCCTATTAAATCTAATCTTCCACTTTGTTGCCAATTAAGTGCAGTAGATCCCCAAACTGCAAACCAAACAAGTCCAAAAACTGAAGGAAGTATCCAGTTAATTATCATAAACTCACGTATTGTTCTTCCATAAGATATCATAGCTAAGAATATTCCCATTAAAGGTGCATAAGCAATCCATATAGCCCAGTCATATAATGTCCACCACATAACGAGCGCTTCTCCACCCATGTCGATTGGGTCAAGTCCCCATTGCCAGAAGTTTTGTAACCAATATGCCATCCCAGCTGTGGAAGTTCTACATATATACAATGTAGGTCCAACTACAAATAAAAATACCAATAATATATAAAATATCTTAGAGTTAAAATCTGCCAACCATTTAATTCCCTTATCTATTCCTAAAGATGAAGCAACTGTAAATGTAGCTGTGATTGTAAGGGATAGTACTAACCATAAAATTGGTCCTTGCTTAATTCCATAGGACATTTCAATCCCCGAACCTACTAATGCAAGTCCAGCACCTAATGAAGAAGCAAGTCCTAAGGCTATAGCTAAAAGTGATAAGGTATCTATTATATTTGCCCATATTCCTTTTGTTATCTTTTCACCAAACAAAGGTATTAATGTTGCAGTTACAGATAATGATTTCTTTTTATTAAAATACATATACGCCACTGCAAGTCCACATAATGAATACATTGCATAAGGAATGAAAGTCCAATTATAAAAACAACGTGCCATAGCAAAAATAGCTGCTGTTGGAGTTCCCGGTTCCACTCCTGTTTGTGCCATCTCCCCATAAATGTTTCCAAAATAAATTATTGGCTCATTAGCTCCATAAGTAACAACGCCTGTAGCAATACCACCAGTTAACGCCATAGCAAACCAAGTCAAAAATGGAAATTTAGGTTTTGCCTCTGATCCACCAAAACGAATTTTTCCAAATTTAGAAAAGGTAATTACAGCTGCGAGAATCAATGCCACAATTGAAATAATTTGATATAACCATCCAAAAGATTTAAGTGACCATGTAAATGTATTCATTGCAACAGTAGTTAAAGCTTTGTTATTTACTACTCCAAGTATTGCTGCACCACCAACTACAATAAATGATGGCCAAAACACTCCTGATCTTACTCCTTTTAAATTTTGACTCTTACGCGTTTCCTTCACAGTTGTTCCTTCTGTCATTTGATATCCCCCCTATGTTTTTCTATTATTTTGTTGAAAAGAATAGTATGTAATTTATTTATTCTTCTTACTTAATAATATAGCAATATTTATGCCAATAGCTGTAATTGATAACCAGCGCTCAGTAACCATTTACATATGTCCATTGTATACCCCCCAGTTACCAGTGCTTAATTAGCAGTTTTTATTATTCAACACTTAGTAACCATGCTTTTAACATTAGTTAATTTAACTTAACTATATCACCGTTTGATGCAAAATAGTTTTGCACCAAATGTAAAATAATTGGAATTTTATTTATTTTCCAAATAAAACAGGTGCCAAATAATTTGGCACCTATGCAATAATAATTTGCACTATTAATTAAGGATATTTAACTTTTTAATTCTATATTGAAGACTTTGCCTACTCATTCCTAGAGCTTTTGCACTTCGTGTAATATTTCTAGAATATAAATTTAACGTATTAATCAAAATTGTCCTTTCAACTTCCTCCATTTGCTCTTCCAAGGTTCCTATGCTTTCAGGTTTAACCTCTGATTTATTGTATTGGCTTGCTATCCTATGAGTGATGGTTTCTGTAAATTGCAAGTAATCTGGTAAGTGTTCAAAATCTAATAGTTGTGCATTTTCCGAAACTCTATTAAATGAATACTCAATTACATTTTGAAGCTCTCTTATATTGCCTGGCCATTCATACTCACCTAATGCACTCATAAACTTTTCTGTAAGATTCAGTTCTCTCCTACTATAATCGCTACATAATTTATTTAAAAAGTACTTAGCTAAAATGGCTATATCTTCTTTTCTTTCCTGTAAAGTCGGAACGTTGATTTTGATTGTGGAAATTCTATAATAAAAATCCTTTCTCATTTTTTCTTGCTCTATAAGTTTAAAAGGATCTTCATTTATTGCAGCAATTATTCTAACATTACAGCGAATGTATTGACTTCCCCCAATTCTTTGAAATCTCTTTTCTTGAAGTACTCTTAATAGCTTTGCTTGCATTTCCGGATTAATAGAATTCACTTCATCTAAAAATAGTGTACCTCCATTTGCCATCTCAAAAAATCCCTGCTTTGCAATACTTCCTGTAAATGCACCTTTCTCTGTTCCAAAAAACATACTTTCAAATAAATTACTTGGCACAGCACTACAATTGACATCAATGAAAGGCTTTTTTCTTCTAGGACTAAAGGAATGTATGCTTTGTGCTACAAGTTCCTTTCCCGTTCCTGTGGCTCCGACAATTAAAATACTTGAATCAGTTAAAGAAACCTTTTTTGCAAAGTGGATCATTTCCTCCATATTCTTAGATGAATATATAATATTATCAAAGGTATATAATTTTTCACTATCTTTATGCTTGTCACTTTCTACGTAAGTTTCTAAATCCAATGTTCTATTTTTAATTTGTTTTATCACAGATAAATCACTTTCAAAAACCACTGCACCATATAATTCTCCATTTATTTTTAATGGATAAGCTGAATTAATAGTAGTCAAATCTTTACCTGTCCTTATTTTAAATCTATCACATCTATTAACCACAGGCTTTTGGGTTCTTAATACTGTTAAAACAGTGCTATACTCTTCTTTTAAATCATATATATCCATTAAGTGTTTCCCTCTAAAATCATCCTTTTTAAAATATTCTAAAGCTTCACTTGCCGGATTTGCATGGAGAAAATATCCATTCTTATTATAAATTTGAACTCCTTCCGCTACATGTTTTATAGCTTCTTCATAAAGTTCTAAAAGCATCCCTTGCCTACTCAAATATAAAGAAGCTCCATATTGTTCACTTACCCATTGATATGTGAAAAAATTGCTTTTAATTTCTACTATTCCACCATTAGGCTCAACACTTGCCCTAAGTATATAATCAACCTTTTGTCCTATCCAACTATGACAGATATGCTCATCAAATAAATCTTTACCTTCCCCAAATGAATGTACTTCTTTTATGTAAAGTTCCTTATCAATTCTAATTATTAAATCAATTATACACATAACCCATCGCCCCTTTGACTATAACTATCCACCATTCATATTAAATTTTATTTTTTTACTTTCTTTTCTATACCTTCATACAAATATTCTAGATGTTCTGTATTTACTCCTTCCTGAATTAACTTGTTTATTCTGTCATTGGCTTTCTCTAGAGCTTCTTTTGCTTCATCAAAATCCCTTTGCTTTATAGATGTACTTGCATATTCTAGTAAGTAGTCAACCTTTAGTACTATTTTTGCTAATTCTTCTCTATCTTCATTTACTAGATCCACTAATAAAGAATATATCTTAGGAGATGTCTTGGTTTTTGAATTAAATAATAAATCATTATTTCTAGCACTTTTCTTTGCCATTTTTATCGCTACCCTTCATTTATATATTAAAGTGTTTCTTTCTTCATAATATAATAGAAAATATGTACCTTCTTTTTCAATAACTTTTTGTATAATACTATTGTAGCTTAAATATAAAAGATTTAAAATGCTATGTATAACCAAAACAAGCTAGAAGTCCGGAAGCTTCGTATAACAAAACTCCCTTCACTCCTAGCATTTTATTTTAGTTTCCATTTCAATTTATCAGTTAAGAACTAATTTCTCCTTTGGTGTAAATCCGCAATAGCCTATTTTATCGCATCTCTTTTTCATATCTTCCCACAAATCTTTATCTCTTAAGGACTCTAGTGCTGTAGGATATAGTATATAATTTTCTTTAAATATATGATCTCTTAAATTAAATATTATATATTTTGCTACTTCATCTAAAGTTTCCTTAAACACTTTAAAATCAAGACCAGATACAAACTTCGCTACATTTTTTAACTGTTTTTTTCTTGCTCTTAAATCATCATGTTCCATTCTCATAATTCTAGTTGGTCCTGTTATTTTTCTGTCCTCTAGCTCTTTAAATAATACTTGTTCTTCTCTTTGATGATGATTTTCCGCATCTAATATATTATCTGCTACTTTAATTAATTGAGCAAATTCTTCTCTGGCTGAATCATACTTTTCCATCTTTTGAATTTTAGAATTCAACTCTTCAAGTTCTGTTAAAAATCCAAGCAACTTTTCATGTTCAGATATCAAAGTATCAAGCACATGGCCTGTGTCAATTTGAGTTTTGATTTTATTTAATTCATCCTTTAAAACTTCCATATGAATATCACATAAATGTCTTAAGTCGTGAGGATTCATACCTTCTTCTACGAGCTTTTGCTCTGCCACAGATAATTCCAGTGGATTTATATTTGAAACTATTTCAAGTGCTTCTTTCCTTAAATCTTCCGTTACGCCTTCAGCATTTAACCTTCTTAAAATATTAGTTAATTCATCTATTCTTTTATTATCCATTATAATACCTCCCATTACAAATTATTAATTAAAACTATTATCTATCCATATACATGTTAAATAACACGCTATTTTCTAAATAAATGTGAGTAAAGATATCCTTTTCTAAAGCATCAATTTTTGTGTATACTAATTGAAAAGTAGTACATGCTCCTTCTGGTGCTTTAAAGTCTCTCGTTATCTCTTCCAATTTCTTGAATATATCTCCAGCTGTGTCATGTTCATCTTCTGTTTCCTTTATAAACTTACGTATTGCCTTTAGAGTTTCCTCATCTTTAGCTTTTTCATACTGCTCTATAAGTGGGAATAAGTTTTCCTCTTCCTTTATTAAATGCTCTTCTAATTCAATTTTCAATGTACCAAATAATTTGTGAACCTTTAAAAGTTCTTCACTATTATGCTTGAAATGAACCTTTAATATTTTACGCATAAGCGGATCTATTTCACTAAGAGTCTTATATGTGTAATCATGATGAACATGCTGTATGTGTTTCATTAAGACTATAGGGTCTTCATTTCTCCAATCTTTATAATTTGTATTGGAGTTTTTAAATTCTTCATACTCATCATTAAGTTCTTTTACTATATTTTCATGTGCAAGTCCCTTGTCATCTAAAGCTTCTTTTAAACTATCATGCCCTCCACAGCAATAATCTATTTTATACTTTTGAAATATCTCCGCTGATCCTGGAAATATAGAAACTATTTCTCCAAGTTTTTGATTTACATTTATATTATTTGCCATATTAATCACCTCATAAATATTTTAAAATTTAGTTTAATAAATCTGAAACAAACTTTGATGATCTTTCTATTTCTTTTAAAGTATCCCCTTTAGCTGAAAATCTAATTCTCATTGGGAAGTAAATATCACTCATTCCTGTGGATTTAATTATTTCAGAAGTATTTAAAACCTTCATATTTGACTGATTTAAATAATCTTGTATGACTTCTATAGCTTCTCCACTCCATCCATAAGAACCAAAGGCTGCTGCTATTTTCCCTTCTAAATTCATATCTTTAAGCTCCTTTAATACATCTTCTAACTTTCCTATCATGTCACCATATTTCGTAGAACTTCCAATAAATACTGCATCAGCTTCTTTAACTGCTTGTAAGACTTCTTCTTTATCAGTTTTATTTGCATCTATAGCTTTTGAATCTATATTATCTTTTTTAAGATTTTCTTCAATTAAGAGTGCTATTTTTTTAGTATTGCTTGTCATTGAGGAATATAATACTACAGCTTTCTTATCCTTATTTGTATTTTTGCTCATATTATCATATATATCTATAAACTTTTTCACATTATCTCTTAATATAAAACCATGGGATGGTGCTATCACCTTTATATCCAAATCCTTAATTTTATTTATCATATCCTGTACATACCTTCTGTGTGGATGCATTATTAGCTGATAATAAACTTTAAAGTCTTCTGTAATATCTTCTTTAGCCATATCATTGAAATATTCATAGTTAGCTATATGAGTGCTAAATATATCACATGGAAACAATGTTTTATCTTCTATAGCGTAAGTTATCATGGTTTCTTCGGTATGAAGATATGGTGTTTCTATGAACTTTAGAGTTTTTCCACCTATGTCTAAAATATCTCCATCTTTTACTGCTAGAAATTCTCTATTATGAAGTTTGTACATTTCCTTTAATTCGTGAACTGCAGGTTCAGTACATACAATTACAGCATTCTTAGCCTTTGATGCTAAACTTCCAAGTGCTCCCGAGTGATCTGGCTCTGTATGATTTATAACTATATACTGAATTTTTTCAAGATCAATTAGTCCCTTCAAATTTTCTACAAATTCTCTTCCAAAACTTATATCCACAGTATCTATAACTGTTGGCTTTTCAGTCATTAATAAATAACTATTATAAGTTGTCCCTTTAGTTAAGGTTAATCTATGAAATGGTACATCCCTATCATCAACTTTTCCTATCCAATATATATTTTCATTTAGCATAATTTTATTTTCCATATCATCTATCTCCTTTTTATCAATTATCAATTTTTATTTATTAGTTTTATGTAGCCTCAATTACTTATCTTATGTGTTTATTTTATATCTTTTTGTTTTTTAAAAATATGATTCAAATCACATTTTATACTATTTTAGTATACTTTATATTTTAAAAAAAGCTCGCCTCAGCGAACCTTTTATTCTACATACTCTCTTAAAGCATTTTTGTCCTTTATAATAATAATTTTATTTCCCACCATACTTATTATGCTTAATTCTTCAAACTTACTGAGTTTTCTACTTATAGTTTCTCTTGTAACTCCAGTATAGTTTGCCATTTCTTCTCTATTTATAGGAAGCTTTATTTCTATTCCCTTACTAGTTTCAGCTCCATACTTCTCAGCAAATTCTAGTATCATATGTGCAATTCTAACTTCTGCATCATTTGTGGCAAGGGTTTGAGCAAGATTTTCTGTTTCTGATAACTTCCTTGTGACTTCTCTAAGTATCTTCAAAGAAATTTCAGGATTTTTAATTAAAATTTCATCCATGTCTTTTTTAGTTAAGGTACAAATTTTTAAGTTTGAAATAGCATACGCACTAAAATTATATGTATCATTATCAGTAAATAAACTTAGTTCACCAAAGAAGTCTCCACTTGTCAGTATGTGAATTATTTGTTCCTTGCCTTCCTTAGTCATCTTAGTGAGTTTTACTTGTCCCTCATTTATTATAAATAAGGTGCTTGATTTTTCCCCCTCATAAAAAAGGGCATCTCCTTTTTTAAATTCTATGTGCCCTGTACTATCTACTATCTTAGCTAATTCTTCATCCTCAAGAGAAGAAAATATAGGAACCTTTTTAGCACAAAGATTATGGTGGCATCTGCCACAAGTACATTCCATAGATATCCCCCCTTTCATTTATATATTTATTTTATCATATATAAACTGAAAATTAATACTTTTTTACCTCTGAATATATAAAGTAAATTTATGTACCTGACTATAAATTCTTATTTTCATACACATAGAGCCTTCCATTACTTGCTTTCAAAAATTTATCTCCATGAAAGCCTCTGGCAAATAGCATTTTGCGAATTTCATAAAGTGTTCCCGCATGGCTTACAATCAAAATATTTTTATCTCCTTCATTTTCACTTAATATTGTATCTAAAATTTCACTTACCCTTTTCAAAGTTAATTTTCTTGATTCTGGTTGAGATGTATGATTTCTTATCCATGCAATTCTATTAAGTATTGCCCAAATATGATATGGTATATGAAATTTAAGTTTTGTCCATGCTGCTGTTGGAATTTCAACCAATTTATCTGTTACTATAATTTCACCATGATATATAGTTTTTGCAGTAGTTATTGCTCTGCTTAAGCTGCTGCAATAACATTTATCCCACTCTTCATCTACTACAAGTTCATTTTTTATAACTCCTGCTTTGTCGTATTCAGCAGTATATTTATCAAATTCTTCTGCAGTCATGAAAAAGTTTCTCTTTATATCCACCTTAAAATGCCTAACAAGTCCTATCTTCATTTTATTTCACCTCATACTGTTAATAAATATCATACTAATATAGAATTTACAGAAACTGCAGAAAAAATGCAGTGCAATAATAAAATAGTTCTTGCACTGCTTTCATTTTAATTATTTATTTTCATTCTCATTTCTCTTTGATTTTGGTTTATTATTTTCCTTGTTGAACTTATCTTGTATATCCATCTTTACAGGTTTACTTAATTTTCCTAAGTCTTCATCTTTAAATCCAGTCATCTTAAATCTCACTCCTCTCTAAATTTAGCTTATCCACAGAAAGAAGTTTTATTCTATTTACTCCACCTTTTATAAAGTTCTGGCCTTAACATTTTTACATGAATTAAAAATTCTTCTCTGCATCCAAGTGTCTTTAATCCTGTAAGCATTATTTTAGGATATGTGCTTTTTTTCTTCATAACTCTTCCTGTGTCTATTATTTTAAACTCTCCTCCAGGTGTTACAAATATATGAAATAGTGCTATATCTTGCCTAGCATAGCCCACTCTTCCTAAAGCTTCATATACATCAAGAATTTTAGCTGAAATATCTATACTTAAGGGATTAGTCTTTAAGTATTTATTAAGTTCTATGCCGGCAATACATTCTCTTACAATATAATGCTCTCCACTATCATATAGTTTGGCAAAGTGCTTATCTCTTTGAGCCATTTTAAGAGTATCCGCTTCACCTTTGCACACACTTTTGCTTTTAAAAACTTTAATACATTTTTCAGCGTCTATCCTATAAACCTTCCCTTGAGTTCCTCTGCCTAATAATTCAAGCTTAGAAATATCATATCCACCATATTTCTTAATAAAAATCACCCACTAGTAATTAATTGTTCTCAATAATAGTATATGATTAATTAAAAATATGTTCTTAATAAATTGATAAGTTTACTAGTATTCTGAATGAATCAATGCTATTTTGGAAACTCTAGTATTATAAACTACTGAAGGGAGTTTTAAAAATGACAGGTTTTATTATTAAAATGATCACTTGTCCTTTACTTATTTATATATTTGATTTATTGTCGCCATATGTTCGCTATGATTCTCTATATCAAATCATAATTGTGGGATTAGTTCTTGCAATTGTAGGTCATGTGACAGAACTATCATTCCTTGACAGAGGTGCATTTTGGGTAAATAACGCCTTAGATTTTACAATAACATTTTTCATTGTATATTTTAGCCAATTTATTCTTTATAATTCCTTTGTAACTTATGGGGCAGCAATGTCCATTGCACTTATACTTTCTGTACTGGAAGCTTTACTTCATCTATACTTAATACGAAGTGGCAAAACAAAAAAAGGAGATTATTAAGGTCTTTGTCAGGCCTTAATAATCCCCTTTTTAATGAAATGTTTATGAAGCTAAATTATTTAAAACAACATATTATGCTATTTTTATTTAGTTACTCTATAAATAATATACTCTAATAATACTTATGATGATTTATAATAAAGCCATTTTTGAAATTTATACTAATTTAATAACATTAAAATTTTCTTCAATAAGCAACCAATTTTGAGGAAATGAAAGTCCCAGTTTCCAGTAGCTTATTCCTCTTAAGTTCAGTTCTTTTATAAGATTAAACTTTGCTTGAATGGATCTAGCGTCTTCAAACCATACCTTATGTGATCTTCCTTGATTATCAACATAATCAATATAGGGAGCTTGAGCTTTATAATCATATTTTATTGGAACATTATTAACTCTTGCTATTTCAATAGCCTGCTGTGGGCTAACAGCTCTTGCATACTGTCCTCCTTGAACATAAGGCAGAGTCCAATCATATCCATACAAATTTTGTCCCATCATAATTTTAGATGAAGGCATTTCTGTAAGTGCATATTCAATCACTTGTCTTACTGGTCCAATAGGTGATACAGGCATGGGAGGACCTGCACTATATCCCCATTCATAAGTCATTAAAACCACAAAATCCACAATTTCTCCATGTGCTCTATAATCGTGTGCTTCATATAATAATCCTCGTTGAGTTGAGCTAGTTTTTGGAGCAAGTGCTGTGGATAAAGTTATACCTTCCGGTGAAAGTTTTTCCTTTGCTTTTCTTAAAAAATTGTTATAATCTTCTCTGTTCTCAGGAGATATAAATTCCAAGTCAAAATGAACATCTATAAATCCTATATCATTTGCTATTCTAGCAATATTATCTAGCAATCTATTTTGCATCTCTTCATTGGTTAAAATTATTCTTGCGAGCTCTGTGCTGAATTGACCTTCTTCCAAATTACTTAACACCATCATTAAGCCAGCTTCGTTTTGTACCGCAATTTGTGGAAAATTATTTAACAACGGTTCTATTAAATTTCCATCTCTTTGAATTCTATAACTAAATGGGGCAAGGTACGTTAAATATGGAGTTGCCTCCTCTGCTGCTTCTTCAAGAGCAGGAGTTACTGATGTCCCAATAGGTTCAACATATGCATTTATTTCAGCACTGGTTTTAGGTTTTGGTGGAATGAATAATCTAAATCCAACTTGAAGAGGTTCGTTTATTGAAATATTATTAATTCGTGCAAGCTCTGTATAGTTAATATTAAACCTTTGTCCAATGGCAGATAACGTATCCCCTGACCGTATAGTGTAGAAATTTCCCCATACTGGAATTACTAGTGCTTGACCAACAACCAACTGATCTGGATTTTGAATTTCATTTGCAACTATGATTTGTGAAATAGTAGTATTATAGGCATTAGCTATTCCATATAAAGTTTGACCTTGCTGAACTACATGTATTTGCATTATTTTATTCTCCTATAAAATTAATCTATAATATTAGTATATGTTATTTACAAAAAACTGTATCAAAATAAAAAACTAGAGATTATTATTTAAAATACTCTCTAGTTATACTTTCTTTAAAATTATACACTTACCATTGCTTCTTGAAATTCATCATCTTTTATGCAAGGTAAAATAATTGTAAAAGAGGTTCCTTTCCCCGGATTACTTTGTATGTCTATTCTTCCATTATGCTGTTTTATTATTTCATAACATATACTTAATCCTAATCCTGTACCACTTTTTTTAGTAGTATAAAATAGTGTTCCAACCTTTTCTAAATCTTCACTAGACATTCCTTTTCCATTATCTTTAATTCTGATAAACATCTCATTTCTTTCTTCACTATATCCCGTTTTTATATCTAACGTAGGCGCTGCTGTTTCAGTCATTGCATCTACTGCATTTCTACAAATGTTTAATATAACTTGCTTTATTTGTACCTCATCACATAGCAAGTACCGTTCTTCTTTTGATATTTCCATATTAACCTTTATACCTTGTACTAGTGACGATGTTTCAACTAAATTTTTCGTACTTTCAAATATATCATACATGGAAACTTCCTCTAGTTTTGTTTCTCTAGGCTTTGATAAAAATAAAAACTCACTTATAATTGCATTGACTTCGTTTACATCATTATTAATTTTTTTTGCATATTCCTTAACTTTTCCTGATTGTGATACAGCTTCTATTAATTGGCATCGCCCTTTTATGGTTGTTAAATAATTTCTAGTTTCATGTACTATTCCTGCTCCTAATTGTCCTAGTACTGCAAGCTTATCTTGTTGCTGTATTATTAATTTTTCTTGCCTAATTTGCATATTTGCTTTCTCAATTTTTTTATAAGCATCCTCTAGTTGCTTATGTTTTATTTCAAGCTTTTCATAGGAGTAAGTAATTGTACTAATAAAAATTCCTCTAAATAAAAAATAATAGGATGTTATTTTTAACATATGTCCAATTGTCCAAAAAATTCCTTCAACTGAACTATATAATGTAAAGCATATTTCTGATGGTATCATCATAAGAAGAGCTACTAATATATAGTTATATTCCACCATATTTTCTTCATAGTTTTCATTAAGTATTTTACCATTAATTATATATAGGCTTGTACAATATAAGGCTATAATTATATACTCTAAAACTATTTTTACTGGTGTAACTCCCTTAGTTGTTAATAGTATTGGGAAATAATCATGATAACTAATTGTGCAATAATACACTATTAAAACTATACTAAGTGCGATTCCGAGGCCTTTCCATTTATTGAGTCTATACTTAAACTTATACGTACATAAAAGTATAATTATAGCTTCTGTTAGCCTTCCAATCATCCAATACCTTGTGGATAGATCAAAATATGAATTAATATTTAAATCTAATTGTAAAAAATAAATAGCATGCATTATATCAAAATTTGCTATAACTAAAAAGCCTAAAGCTAGTATACAATTTCTTGATGAATTTCTTTCATAGTTATACCATATTGATACAAATATTGCCAATGCAAAAAAAACACAAGTTGCCTCTAATATTGTATGATACAGGTTTAAGTTTTCTATCCAAGTGTTGTGCATAAATATTGCAATACTTATGCATGCCGCTATGTAAAACAAAGACTTAAATATAACACTTTTTCTTACTTCTTGTAAATCGTGTTCACCGCTATAAATCATATTCATTTTTAACGCTCCCCATCCCATTAAATTAACCCATAAATACATAATACCATTATTTTCAATATTGTTATAAATATTAATTTACATATTCACACATTATTAACAAACAATTGTTCTTATTTATTGAATTTTCATTTAAAACAGTGATGAGTTCTTAATTATAATTAAGAACTCATCACTATAAAAATATTAATTTAGCTATTAGTCATTATCTATAATAGTTTCTTCTAAAATTTCATGTTCTTCCTTTTCCATCTGATTTTTATCCAAATTAGTATTATACAGAAGTCCTAAGATAATAATCAATCCGCCAATTATTTTCCCCTTTGAAACAGAACTAAGTCTTATATAATCTATTATTATCCCTGTAAAAACTTGACCTATAAAAATAAGAAGTGTACTGTATATGGCTGGTATCTTTGGAATTATTACATTTGAAGTGGCTACTACCATAACTCCGATAAATCCCCCCAAGAATCCGTAAAACGGAACATTACTTAAGTTATTAGTAATAAACTCTCTAGGTCCTTTTAGTATCATCACTAAAACTAAAGTAAATCCTAATCCGACTATGTAATTCACAAGAGTTCCTTGGAGAACTCCTATTTTATTAGCTAACCTAGAATTTATTATCATTGACAATATAACTAATCCCCCAGTTATGGCTGCTAGTATTATATACATTTCTACTCCCCCTTAATACATAGTCATGACGACAATTCCTATAAATATTATTGCAAAACCTATAAGTTTTTTCTTTTTAAACTTATAAGTTTTCATCCCTAACAATCCAAAATGATCAACAATACATGATAATAGTAGCTGTCCAATAATGCCCAATGATAAAGTTAATGAAGCTCCTAAATTATTAAAGCAGATATTGTTAAAAGAGACTACGAATACTCCCATGGCCCCTGCACTAAACAAATATGTAGGAAGCTTTTCTTTAATCAAGAACCTTTGTTTTTTAAGTACTAGTAAAAGTACTATCGTGATTAATCCTACTATGTGTATTATAATTGTTGCTAAATACGTACCAACCTCAATGTCTAATACTCCGTTAAATGCAACCATTATAGCAATTAAAACGCCTATAAACGCTGCAGAAAATTTATACATACAATCCCTCCATCATCTTTTAATACCCCATTAATAAGTTTATCAAATAAAATAGCTTTTATAAAGTAGAGTCTAATTTTCTAACTTCTTTCACAACTAGCTTTGTATATAGCTCTATTGCACTTATATTAGAGTATATTCTATCATTTGAGTTAACTATACTTTTATATTCTATATCATCTATTAGTAATTCATGTGTTTTATTGTTAGAAATAAAGTTTATAATTCTCAAATTTTCTATAGCTTTATTAATTAATCTAAAACTATTTTTATCAAATTCATCATATTTTTCTTCCTTACAAATTTCAAAATTGATATCATAAGCTAAATGATTAATTTGCCAAAAGTGCTCTAAGATCTTCTGCATAACTTGAAGCTTTTTTCGCTTTTCTCCTGTAGATAAATACTTTGACTCACTTATCACTAATTCAATATTTGAGTGTACTAAATCTAGATCATTAAATATATATGGAAAAAGAGTTATATATTCCTTTCCTCTATTTATGCACTTATTTTTTAGCTGTGTTTTTGTATATTCTAATCCATTTAAAAGTCTAAGTTTTGCAAATTCTAGTCTTTTGTATGCTATTTCTCTATAATATATAAAAGAAAATAAATAATTATATAAAATAGCTATTATCACTCCAATGCCTAGTGCTACAATTCTAAGTTTGAATGTAAGCCATATACTAGGATTGCCTAAGGAATTTTTTTGAATATATTGAGTCATATAAATGCATGTGAATATTGCCACAGGAGAAATCATTCTCCAATTTATTTTAAGAGATAAATATAAGGTTAATCCCATGGAAATTGCAATAGTGAAAACATTTATGCCTAAAAATACTATTAGAATTGATGTACATATTGCTCCTAATGTGGATGCAATAAGTTGGATTACGCCGCTTTTAACCCCCACTATATTAATAGGCTCTAAATTGTACATAACTCCTAGTAATACGGAGATCATATCCAACCTTGCAACACTGGATATTTTCCCAACAATATATCCTGTTCCTATTGCTAAAATCGCTTTTATTATATAAAGCTTTGAGTCAAATAATATCGCTTCATTACTTAATCCAAGCACAGTAATTAATCTCCTCATACTTACCTCCAAGATCAATATTAAAACTATTATAGTTATTAATTTTCCCGTTATATTGTTTTTTATCAATAAATAAACTTAGTAAAACCAACGTCTTAATTTTCTACATTTCGTCATATTGTTTATATTAAAAATATATTATTCCATTTTTAACCAATGGCATGATATAATATAGTTGCTATAACAATTATTAAATAAAAACAAACTCAAAAGGGGGCATAAAATGAATAATAATAGCGGCATAAAACTTAGATTATATATGATGGTAGCATTCACCATAATATTAACAATTGGCATTAGTATTTTCTCTTGGACTTCTTTTAATAATTCAAACGAAAAATCTCATTCCAGACTTCATAATACTATTGACTATATTGATCTAGTTAATTCTTCACGAAAAATTCAAGTTGACTTTAAAGAACAGGTGCAAGAGTGGAAAAATACTTTATTAAGAGGAAATGATCCTGCATCATTTAAAAAATACTATGATGCATTCTTGAATAAACATAAAACCATTCAGGAAGATTTAATAGCACTTAAGAAAGATATGTCTTCAAAGGATTTAGATACTTCATTGGTTGATAATTTATTATCCTCTCATAAAGAATTATATGATAAATATACTATAGCAATTAAAAAATACGATTCTAATAATAAGGAAAGCTTTAAGATAGTAGATACCTTAGTAAAAGGTATTGATAGAGCCCCTACAGATGATATGGATTCATTAGTAAAGCAAATTGAAGATACCGCAAAACTTAAAGCAGAAGATATGATAAATGAAGCCAATAAGGAATCCCTTAATTTTAGAAAGACCTTAAGTGGAATATTACTTTTTAGTATCTGTGTAATTGCGTTTTTAACTATTCTCATCTTATCTACTTATAAAGGAATTAAAAACTTTATCTCAGAACTTGAAAGAGTTATTAATAAAGCAGAACAAGGTGATCTCACTGTTGAAGGTAGGGTTTATTCTAAAGATGAATTGGGAATGCTTACCAAACAATTTAATAAGTTTTTGAGTGAAATTAGATTCTTAATTTCTAAAGCAAGGGAAACGAGTGTTGTTGTATTATCTTCTTCTCATGAAATATTGAAGTCTTCTGAAGAAACTAGTAAAGCATCTGAAGAAATTTCTGCAACTGTTACAAGTATATCAGAAGGTGCTTTAGAACAGTCAAAATTAGCTCATGAAGGCAATAATTTAGTAAAAGATGTCTCAATTAGTTTACATAGTATAGCTGATAATACTCTAAATATAAGCGATCTTGCAAATAAATCTATGAAAATCGTAAATAATGGTACTAGAATTCTTGAGTACCAAAGGAATAAAATGTCCCATAGTCAAAAGGCTTCACAAAACGTATCTGAAGTAATTTCAGAGTTATCTATTAAGTCTTCTGAAATTGGGCAAATTATAGGATTTATTAATGGAATCACAGGACAAACCAACCTATTAGCTTTAAATGCTTCAATTGAGGCTGCTAGGGCTGGTGAGGCAGGGCGTGGTTTTTCAGTAGTTGCTAATGAAGTAAAAAAACTAGCTGAATTGTCTAAGGAGTCAACCGAAAAGATTAATAACCTGATAATTGAAGTTCAAAGGGATATTGAAAAGGCTGTTATTGAAATGAATAACACTAAAATTTCAATAGACGAGCAATCATCTTCTCTTCAATCAACAGAAAATGCATTTAACGATATAAAACTTTCTGTTTCTGAAGTAGTAAATAAAATCAATGCAGTTTCTTATGAAACCCAAATTGTAAACAGTAATATATTATCTGTAGAAAACTCAATAAATAATATTGAAAATCTAGTTACTGAAAGTGCTTCCTTTACAGAAGAAGCTGCATCTATAACTGAAGAACAAACGGCATCCATGGTAGAAATATCTTCTTCTATAAATGAACTTACAGAACTCTCAAAAGATCTTCAAAACACTCTAGAAAAGTTTATTGTCTAAGTGTATATATAATTAAAAATAAAATAAGGACATTTTGATAACTGTCCTTATTTTACTTAAAATCCTACATACTATTAAATTTTCCATCTTTCATTTCAGGTCTTAATTTATTTTTGCCTAATTTTTTAGATTCATTAGAATACCCTATTTCATTAGATGTTTCCATTTTCATTTTATCTAGTTGTTTTTTAGTTTTTTGTTTTGATTTTTTATTATCTTTACTATTTTTATTACCTTTGTGTGACATAAAAACTCCTCCTTTTGTAGAGAAACATTTATATGCTGCTTACTCTATTAATTTCTCCAAGAGTAGATACTTTTATGTTGCATAATATAAGGAAATTGTGACGTTTTTATAAAATGAAAACACAAGCA
>NZ_JMFY01000036.1:0-12952 GCF_000765165.1 Clostridium sp. HMP27
TATTTTTATGTCGACATGTTTACACATACCGATAGCAATAAAAATGCTGTGGATATGTTTCCGAGAACAGACAGTTCGAAAGACATTCATTCTGTCCTCTCGAGCCATCCAGTATGGGGAAATATATCAATGTAGAGGTGTGCACCTTTTAGCAATAATATATACAATTTAGCGCTAATCGAAACTAATTTTTAGCCTAAAATTATCCCCGAATTATATCAATAGTAATTGGGAGATTAACACTAAAAAAGGTAAGAGATAGAGTAGTCCTTATAGATAAAGAATTGAAAAAGATTAAAGAAATACTTATACATCAGAGCAAGCCCCTGATGTTTTTTTATGAAATTTAAAGGTAAATACCCATTTCTGTAGAATAATGAAACTATAATATCTAATCCTATATACAAACTTAAGTTATGAGGTAAGATACATGAACAACATAGCAGAAACTGTTATTCCTAATAAAATAATTGAAAATGAATCAGCAATTGTAGAACCTAAAAATATTGATAATAATGGATACCTTATAAATAACAAATTAATAGTGAACTCTGAAAGTGGAAACTTATTAAATGAATTAAAAAGATGCTTAAATGAATGTGAAAGGTTTTATTTTAGTGTGGCCTTTATTAATTTTAGTGGGCTTCAGCTTTTATTAGATACTTTTAAAGAATTAAAACTAAAAGGTGTAAGTGGCAAAATAATTACTTCAACTTATTTAAACTTTACAGAACCTAAGGCTTTGGAAAGGATAAAAGCTTTTAATAATATAGATTTAAAGGTTTTTATTGCAGATAAAGATAAGGGTTTTCATACAAAAGCTTATATATTTGAAAACAAGGATGAATACAAGATCATCATAGGATCTTCAAACATTACCCAAAGGGCATTGAAAAGCAATATTGAATGGAATGTTAGGGTGATTTCTAAGAAGGATGATAACTTCATTAAAGATGTATTAAAAGAATATGATAACCTTTGGAACTGTACGGAAATTGCAGATGAAGAATTTATAGAAAACTATAGTAGGTTTATAAAAGAAATTAAGAAAATAGATAAATCTAAAAAGGTAGAATTTGAAAACTATAAAATAATAAAACCTAATTCAATGCAAATAAAAGCCATGGATAATTTAAATAGGTTAAGAGTATCTGGAGAAAATAGAGCACTGGTTATAGCTGCAACGGGAACAGGGAAAACATATATGTCAGCTTTTGATGTTTTAAACTTTAAACCTGAAAAGATGCTGTTTATAGTTCATAGAGAAGATATATTAAAAAGCGCAGAGAGGACATTTAAAAGATTAAATAAAAATAAATCAAGAACAACAGGTTTCTTAACAGGAGGCCAAAAGGATATTACTGCAGATTATTTGTTTTCCACAATACAATCTTTAAATAATAGCTTACATGAATTTAGCAGAGAAGAATTTGAATATATCATTATTGATGAAGCACATCATTCCACGAGTCCCAGCTATAAAAGAGTTATAGAATACTTTAAACCAAAGTTTTTACTTGGTATGACTGCCACACCAGAGAGAAGTGATGGGGATGGTATATTTGACTTGTTTAACAATAATATTGCTTTAGAAGTTAGACTTCGTGAAGCTTTAAATTTGGACTTAGTTATTCCATTTCATTATTTCGGCATAACTGATATAGAAGATATAGACTTAAGTGATGTTAACTTAAAGGATATTGATGAAATTGCTAAAAGGTTACAGGTGAATCAAAGAGTTGACCTTATAGTTGAAAAGATGAACTTCTATGGCTATGATGGAGAAAAATTAAAAGCTGTAGGCTTTTGTGCAAACATAGAACACGCTGAATATATGGCAGCAGAATTTAATAAAAGAGACATTAAAAGTGTATGCTTAACAGGAAACAATTCACCGCAGGAAAGAGAAGAGTACATAAAGAAGTTAGAATCTGACGAGGATGAGCTTAAAGTGATTTTTACTGTGGATATTTTTAATGAAGGTGTAGACATACCCTCCATTAATTTAGTATTAATGCTTAGACCTACAAATTCACCAATAGTATTTATACAGCAATTAGGCAGGGGCTTAAGAAAACATGAAAGCAAAAGCTTTTTAACTGTACTAGATTTTATAGGAAATCATAACAAAGTTTTTTTAATTGCCATAGCCTTAAATGGTTCTAGATATTACGATAAGGATAGTTTAAGAGTAGCTGTAGCAACGGAATTTGCTAGTTTACCAGGATGCACAAATATTCAAATGGATAGAATTTCTCAAGAAAGAATATTAGAGCAGTTAAGTGAAGAAAACTTTAATTCTATGAAATATCTAAAAGAAGAATATACTGAATTTAAAAGAATGAGAAATGGGAAAGTTCCATATTTATTAATGGATTATGTAAGATATGATGGGTCACCAGATCCAACTAAATTTATAAATAAAGAAAAAACCTATTTAGGATTTGTAGCAAAAGTAGAAAAGGACGAAGAGCTCCAAAATCTTTTATTAAATGATAGTTTCTTTAAAATTATTAAAGAATTATCAAGTAGCATTCCAATAAAAAGAGTTTATGAATATGCAATAATTAGATATTTACTAAATAATTCTGAAATAACTCTAGAGCAGGGAAAAAATGAAGTACTAAAGTATATAAAGGCTGTGGATAATGAAAGTATTGAACATACCTTTAAATATTTAAATCAGGATTATTATGATTCAGCACGGCTTAAAAGTAATGTTAAGTGTTTTAATTATATAGATGGAGTATTAAAAAATACAGATGAATTTTTAACTGTAATTAATAATAAAAAATATAAAGTATACATTGAAGATATTATAAATTATGGCCTTATAAGATATGAAAAGGAATTTGGCGATACCTACTATGGCGTGCCATTTTTTAAGTTATATGAACAGTATCAAATGATAGATACAGCACTATTATCTAATTATACTAAAATCCACAGCTCATTTAGAGGCAGCGGCCTTATAACTAATGGAAAAGAGTACTTTTTATTTATAGATTTGCATAAGGAAGAGGATATTAAGGAAAGCATAAATTATCAAGATAAGTTTATAAGTAGAAAGCTTTTTCAATGGCAAAGTCCAAACAGCACAGCCCAATCATCTGAAAGAGGGCAAAATATCATACGTAATAAAGAAAGAGAAGTTAATCTACACTTATTTGTTAGAAAGTATAGAGAAATAGATGGAGCTGTAGAACCCTACATCTATATAGGCAAAGGAAGTACTATTAAATATCATGGGGAAAAGCCTATAACAGTTTTACTAGAATTAGAAAATGAAATACCAAGCAGCTTATATGTGGAATTTAATAAAAAGGTGTAGAGTATACATTACCTTTAATTATAGTACAAAATCCAGTTTATAGAGGAATAATCAGTTATGAAAATAGTATATAAGAATGCGCTTTTGTATACTTCCTGAACAAAATGGATATCTTCATATGGAAGAAAATTGTCATGTACATATAAAAGCCTCATTGGTGGCCCAAGAAGCAGAACATTTTATGTAAAAGTAATTTAGAAAGAAGAGAGTTTTAAATAAAACTCTCTTCTTTAATTATTTATATAATGGCAGCGCCCCCTAGGGAATGGACTTACCGCCTTGCATAGGTTATAAAAGGTTACTATTTTATTTCATAGGTAATAATTATAATGTTATCTCAGTTTTTTCTCTGTCCACTACATAAGCACCGCTTTTGCTAGCGAGATCTCCATCTTTTGTTTCAAAGACATTTTGGGCAATTATAGTGTCCATAAGGGTATTAGCCTCTGCAGCAGTTACTGCATCTTTTATATTGTTTACTGTGATGCTGGTCTTCTTTCCTCCAACATTCACAAAGGATAAAACTAAACTCTTAGCCATAAATCATTCCTCCTCTTTTTTAGGTATTAGTTACTAGTATAGGATGAAATTTTGCAAGGAAAAATTTCTACATTACTTAACTCCTAGTACCTTGGGCCTAGCACCTTAGCATAAGGCCTTTGGTCTTATGCTAAAACACTGTCTTCTTGTTTCTTAGTATATAAAACTGGATTTTTAAGTACTGGAGATATTGCCTGTGCAACAGCATTTAAAGCATCATCAGTAGCAGTAGTTTTAATTTTAGAGAATCTTTGACTTCCAATGACATCCTTGCCCTCGTCATCAGTTCCCACTACATATTCAAGAATTAAAGACTTTTTAACCATATCAGCTGTAACAGCCATACTATCAACTCCTTTCACTATTTAATATGCAGAAAGAAGGAAAGTGAGAAAAAATTGCAAACAATTTTTGTTAGGGGATAGGAATTAGGGATTAGCGACTTCATTACATAAAAAAACTACAGAAACCTGTGTATATAGATTTCTGTAGTTTTCCTACCGGACTATCGCCAAATTTTTGTATTATTTTTTCTGAGATGTATCTTTTCTAAACGCTACTTTTACCTTTAACTGTTCGCTTTAAATGTAACATTTTCGCATAGCTCCGTTTTTTAAGGGGTCCGTCGTACCTGCTGGCCACACTTGCTTCTTATTTTATAATTAACGTTATTTTGCCATTTGACTTATGAACTTGAATTTTTTCTTTTGAGTCTCGTATAAACTTATCACGCTTATATATTACATCTGGATCTAAGCTTTTCATTTTATAATTGAAGTTCTTAGCAGTCTCTCCTGTTAAAATTATTGATCTATCTCTTCTTTCTATAGCCATGATTGCTTACACCTCCTCATCAAAATAATCTATTACTAATTCAGTATCTCTAAAATCTATAAACATTGGTACAGTAACATCATATTCATTTATACTTTCTTCGCTATCAATATATTGAAATCCTCTATCTTTATACCAATTTACCTTTTCCTTTACTGCATCTATAATTAAACATCTGCAACCGACAAATTCTGAAAGTTCTTGGCACTGTGGTGTTATATACTCTAGTATTGTTGAGCCTATACCATTAGATTGAAATTTACAATCCACAGCTAAACATTTTAAGCATACTACTGGATAGATATTATCATCATAGTCCACTGGTATCTTTACCTCTCTAAATTCCAATGTAAAAAATGCAGCAACTTGATTATTTATTTTTACCAACTTAGTATTAGAAAAATGCATCATATGCTCATAATATGCTTGTCTTTTTAGGTATGTATCTAGAGAAGGATTATTACTATTAAAATTGTCTAATTCAACACCTGTAGTTATGTCAATTAATTCTAGTTCCATGTTTATACTTCCTTTGTTAACTAACCTTGTCTTATTAATATTAATTATACCCCAATTTAATCATCTATACAACAATTGTTGATTTATAATTAAAACTGACTCTATAGCGAAGGCCTTAGCTGAGCTTGCTAACAACTGGTTACTGAAAGCCTTCTCTAAGCTTTTGCAGCACCTTCTGTATTTTGTATCTTCCCTGATAATAAGTAATTCCTTTTAGCTCCGTATATTCTTTTAGACTTTTCTTATCAAAATACACCCATTTTATTAATTCCTTTTCTTCTTTATTTAAGAGTTTTAAGACTTCTTTTAACCTTTTTACATCTTCCTTTTTTACAAAATCCTCTTCTAAGTTAAATTTGCCTTCTATGCTGTCAGCTAGGGTTAATCCACCACCGGTTTCAAACTCCATACTGTATTCTCCGTTATGCCGAGCTTCTTGTCTTATAAGATAATAAAAGTTTCTTTTGATTGAAGCTAAAGCATAGTAATTAAAGTTTTTATTTAAAGGCTTGTACATCTTTATGGCTTTCATAAGACTTACATAACCTATTTGAATTAAATCATCTATATCATAACCCTTTACATATATACAGTGGGCTTGTTTTAAAATGTAGGGCTTAAAATATATAAATAAATCTTCTAAAGATTTTTTATCTCCTCCTTGGGCTTTAAGAGCTGATTCTTCTAAATCCATATATAAATCTCCTTATATCTAGTTATTTATTTTTTATATAAGAAAACACTTCAGGAATTAACTTAGCTTCTTCAGGATGACTTTTCTTCCATAGAAGCATTCTATAGGAGATATGTTCTCTAAATCTGGTTATTCTTTTTTTAGAAGTTTCCTCATCAATTTTTTCAACAGCTGCATAAAATTTTGTTGAAATATCTCCATAACGCAAAATAAAATTTAGTACATCTTTATCAGTACTCGTAAGTTTATTCATTACAGAACTTGGAATGGGGTTGTAGGATATATAATCCCATAGGGATTTTGTATAATGAGCCATTTGAGCTATTTTATCCATATATATTTCCTGTGAATAGGAGCTCTGAAGAGGTTTATATATACGTTTGCATAATCTTAAATATAATGCTCTTTTTTTATTTTTTATAAAGTTATTAACAGCTGCCTTTGAATAGCACAATATTTCTACAAAGCTTTTAGGTTCGGTTTTATTTAGTAAACCATAAACTTTTAAATATATATCAAGTTTTAAATCCTCTTTATCATAATAAGTAAATAAATCCTTAATATATTCCTTATTAACTTTTGCATTAACAAACTCAATCATTTGTTTAGTGTAATCTAAATACTCATCTTCTTCTAATACTACTAATTCTTTTACAATTGATTCAATTTCACCATAATTCATAATTAACACCCCTCAGCTATAATTTTACAAATTAAAATAAAATTCTCATATATAACTATATAAGACACTTCGGCTTAAAAAAAAGGGACAGAATTTAAAAAAAAGAATAAAAAAAATTAAAAAGAAGTTTTTTTAGGTTTTTTGTCCCATTTTTTCTAAGTTAAGTGTCATATATATACAAATAGAAACAATTGGAACGGATAAGAGCTGTGATAAGTACTAGGGAGAATATAAAATGTGCAAAGAAAAGTAATTAAATAAATTCATGGAGAAGAGCCTATAACAGTTTGTCTAAGATTAGAAAGTGAAGTGATGAATAGCTTACATGTAGAATTTAATAAGAAGGTGTAGAGCATATACTAGCTTTAATTAATAATACAAAATCTAGCTTATAGTAGATGCTAGGGCATAGGTATTAGCACCTATGCCTAATTACTATTATGATTAGCCACCATCGTTTTCGTTTGTGTATTTATAGGTTCCATTTTTGTTAGTAGTTCTGTTTGTTTTTGCTTTCATTTCTTTATCGCCACAATCTAGTGCATCAGACATTATAGGAAGTAAATTTTTGTCGCCCATAGCTAGTGGCTTACCTAGCATCGAATTTGTATCTGCGTTCCGGGAAAAATTATTAGTATCCATAATAAAACCCTCCTTATAAAAGGCTTCTTTTATAGTATGGAGAGTGTTGATCAAAGTATTAGTTGAAAGTTATTGATAAGCTATTAATATTTGGATGATAGTGTAAAAAATTACAATTTAAAACTTAGGATTAATTTAAAGAGAAAATTTATATAACAGATATTTTATTGAAAAATTTTAATTTTTCACAGCAATCTTTATATTTTTGCATATTAAATATATAGGTAGAAATTTTTTGGAGGTGGATTACTTATGGCACTATATAGACAATTACAATTATCATTTTGGGGAGATGCTTTTGTTATGGATTTAACACCGGAGGAGAAGTTTTTTTATGTTTACTTGCTTCAATGCACCAATACTAAACAATGTGGAATCTTTGAACTTCCTAAAAGAACTATTGAATATGAGACAGGCTATAATAGGGAAACTGTGAGCAAGCTACTAGAGAGATTTATCACCTATGGCAAAATAGAATATTGCGAAGAAACTAAAGAAATAATGATTTTAAATTGGATAAAATACAATTTTATAAACAGCAGAAACACAATAAAGTGTATAAATAAGGAAATAAAAGAAATTAAACATAGGGAATTTGTGGACAAATTATATGAGCTATGTGAAAAATTAGGATACCCTATACATTTAATTTTTGATGGAGTAGAGGACTTTCAGGAAAAAATAAGGGGCTTACAAGGGGCTTATAAGGACCTAGGGGAAGAAGAAATTAAAAAAGAAATTGAAGAAGTAGAAGAAAAAGAAGAAGCAGAAGAAATAATAAGGAACTCTGCTGCTGATGTTTATGGGGATGAGGCTCATGAGGAAGAAAATACAGGTATCGGTGAAGTTGTACAGGTGTTCAATAACAATATTCACCCAATAACTCCTATAGAGTTTGAAAGTCTTAAGGATTGGAGTGAGGATATGAGCTGTGATTCTATAATTTTGGCTATTAAAGAGGCAGCCTATCATAATGCTCGAAGTATGAAATACATAGACTCTATTTTAAATAATTGGTATAGTCTTGGTCTTACAACGGGTGAAGGAGTTTTAGCTTATCAAAGGGACTGGAAGGATAAAAATAAAGATAAGTGCAGTGAAATTAAATTTGAAGGTGCTAATGCTGAAGCTTATGTATACGTAGAGTAGGGGTGACTTAGGTGGATATTAATAGGTTTTATAATCTAGAGGCAGAAGTGAACATTTTAGGTGCTATTCTTAAGAACAATAATGCCCTTTGCAGTGTTATTGACCTTTTAGACAGCGATGATTTTTACAATACAAGGCATAAACTTATTTATGGCGCTATAGTGAATTTATATGAGAAGAGCACTCCTATAGACTTAGTTACTCTTAGTGATAAATTAGGTGAAAGCCTTTTAGAAGCAGGTGGAATAAGCTATTTAAGCGAAGTTTATACATCCTATCTGCCAGTATATAATGCAAAATATTATGGGGAAATAATTAAGGAGAAGTCCAATTTAAGAAAAATGATAAATCTCCTCGAATTTAAGAAAAAAGAACTTCAGGATAAAGATAAAAGCTGTGATGACATTGTGAATTCATTAGAAGATGCATTTTTAAAGCTGAGAACAAAAGATAATGTTCAGGATGGAAATACAGAAGAAGCATTAATGCAGGTTACTGAAATACTTCAGCGAAGATATGAAAATGGAGGAGATATTCCAGGCATTAGCACAGGCTATAGGTTAATTGATAAAATGCTTGGAGGACTTAATAAAGAGGAGTTTATAATACTAGCTGCAAGACCATCCATGGGGAAAACAGCTATGTCACTAAACATTGCCTTAAATACAGCAATAAATGAAAATGCAAAGGTAGCCTTTTTTAATTTAGAAATGGGAAAAAATCAAATTCTTGAGAGGGCATTATCTGCTTTAGGTGAAATAAACTGCAGCAACATAAAAACTGGAGCCTTAAAGGATGAAGAATGGGCAAAGATTATGAAAGTATCTAATGATTTATCCAGGTCAAGTCTTTATATATACGATAAGGTGTTTACCCTTAGAAGTATCATAGCTGAATGTAAAAGATTAAAAATACAAAAGGGATTGGACATTGTTATAATAGATTATTTGCAGCTCATAAACACTGAGGAGAGGTCAGAAAGCAGGAATTTAGATATATCCAAAATTTCAAGACAGTTAAAACTACTAGCTAAGGAACTAGAAATTACAATAATTGCTTTATCTCAGCTTTCAAGAGCACCAGAAGCAAGAGCTAACCATAGACCAATGCTCTCTGATCTTAGGGAATCAGGAAGCCTTGAACAGGATGCTGATGTGGTTATGTTTTTGTATAGGGATGCCTATTATAACCCAGATGCAGAGAACAAGGATATTCTTGAAAATATAGTTGCTAAGAATAGAAATGGACAAGTTGGTATAGCAAGACTTAAGTGGAAACCAGAGTATCAGAAGGTCATTTAAAAGGTGCCACCCACATGGCAAGTGGCAAGTTTAAAGTAAAGGTATTAAGACTGGAAATTATCCAAGAGATAAAATTGTTTTTAATTTTATTCTATTTAAAAGTTTTGTAGTAAACTATCTGAAGTTAAGTATGGTATATTAGGATAATTATGCAAGGAAGAAATAATATTTAAATAACCACCAATTAGTAAGGAACTAGCTGGTGGTTATTATTTTATGCCAAAATTACTCAACACACTATAAATAGCTATTTTTGAAAACTTTTGCTTGTATTTATATAAATAACTCCAGCAATTGTAACAAGGATAAATACAATGTTCACACACATTACAATAAGTTTTAAATTATCAGGCTTCAAAAGGCTAGCAATTGGAACGACTAACTGAATTAAGCCTAAAATAAAAAGAAACTTTCCCATAAATTTAGACAGTGCTTTTTCGTCTACCTTATCCTTTTGCTTTTGCGGTGCAGTATTGTATCCTGCAATTAAAAAGTTTGCTTTTCCAGTATTAATTATTAAAGCCAAAATCCATAACACAATTGGAACAATGAACAAAGTTATATTCATAGGTAGGATCTCCTTAAAATATTGATATATCATGTGCCTAATATAATTATAATATAGTTCTGATGTTATTTCATTAAATATGGTATATAATATAAGTATTGGAAGAGATAAAATTTTATTTTGCAAAGGGATAGGCTATAATCTTTGCAATAAGTGTTTTTGCGCTATTAAGGGTACATTATTCAAAAGTGGGTGAATTAATAAGTGGATAAAGCATATGATAAAGTAGAGATAATAGAAAAATTAAAGTCAGAAGAGGTATTTAACTTCATAAAAAAATATAATATCATAACCATGCTTATGTTTGGAAGTATTGTTAGTGATGACTTAGATAATGAGTTCAATGAGGAATCAGATGTGGATATAGCTCTTTTAGCCAGTAAATCAATTGAACTAGATAGTATTTTAGAAATAGAGCTGTTTTTCCAAAATCTTTTAAATAGAGAAATAGATGTTTTAGACCTTAGAAGCGAAAGCTTAGATATTTTTGTAAAGATAAGTATTTTAAATACTGGAAAGATTATTTTTACTGAAGATAATGGAATGTCTTTAGAGATTTTGTATAACGAAACTGATAGAATATATAGAGAAAATGAGAACTTTATGTATTTTAGAAAGGTAGATGTATTATCATGAATCAAGAAAGATTAAGAAAAGTTATAGAAGACATGCAGGAGTGCATTGCAGACATGGACGAGTGTTTAGACGTGCTCAAGAATAAAAAAGATGATAACCTAATTATTAAGCTCGCAAAATCAAGCTTAAGGCAGTTATTCGTTAGTTTCCATACTATACTAGAAGACTTTTTTTCAATACTTCTTAAAGATATGAAAAAGTATAAGATAGGAATATCAATACATGAAAGCTTAAACATCCTAAAAAAAGATAGAATAATAAACGAAGATATATATTTATTTCTTGAAAAATCAAGACTCATTAGAAATAGAATATCTCATAGGTACAAGGAACCTAAACACGAAGAACTACTTGAACATATTTTGAGATATAGGAATAACTTTGAGGATATAATTAGAATAGCTAAGTTATATATAGAATAAGGAATTATTTAAAAATCCGCAGCCACAAATTGTTAACTAACCAATTGGTGGCTATTATTTTGTCTTTTTATTATGATATTACGATGTTGTGAAACATTATAGTTATAACTTATAATAAACATATATTGTTAAATTTTATGGGGGTGACAAATTTGAATAAAAGATATTTACTTGAGCAGTGGAATAGATTGAGAGCTATAGATAAAGATGAAAATTTATTACATAATCACCAGAAAGATCAGTGGTGGCTGGATCATAATGCAGGGCACGGATTTATTTTAAGCATGTTAGTAGAGTATATTGATGATAAAGAGTTTCTAAAAAAGAAAGAATTAATCAGGTTACTTAATAGAGAAATAAGAAGGGCAAACTCGATAATTAAAGAGCTTGACGTTAAATGTAACCATTTTAAAAATAGTGAAGATAGGACGCCTGAAGATAGTTACATATATTCTTATAATGATGGAATTTGTTGTGAAGCTATGACGTTAAAAGATATTATAAAAAGAAAAAGACATATTAGTAAAAATGCATATATTTCTACTAAGTGATTTTAAAGGACGTTATCAGCAATGTGAAAACATTTGCTTAGTGTAATATTCTTAAGTCACATTTGTAGTATATGATGAATTAATTATAAATAGAAAAAGAGGTGATTAAAGTGAAAAATATAATAGTAAATTTAATACTTATGATATCTGGAGTGATAATTCTACTGTTAGAAACCTCCCTCTTAAAACTAAATGGAATATTAGGATGTGCATTGACAACCATAGGCGTATTGCTAATAGGAATAGGTTTATTATATAAATCTAAAAATCCACTTAAAGTAGTAGCAGAATTTTTCATGAATTTATTTTAACTATTAATTCGTAATCTTCTTATATTACGATGCAATCGTAAAATATGACGACATATGAACGATGTAAACAAATCAATAAATAGTAATTTGAATGGAGGGATTGAATGTTAAATAAAACAGATGCCATTGAGATAATAACATATGCTGAAGAAAATGGAATTAGCATTTGGATAGATGGTGGTTGGGGAGTAGATGCACTATTAGAAGTGCAAACAAGAGCACACAATGATATTGATTTATTTGTGGAAGAAAGTAACAGTAAAAAGTTTATTGGAATATTAAAAGAAAACGGCTTTACTGAAGTTACAGAATCATATACAACCACATCTCACACGGTTTGGAAGGATACTAAGGGTAGGATAATTGACCTTCATATATTTAAATTCAACGAACAAGGATACATTGTTTTTGAAGGAGAAGCATATCCCCCAGAGGTGTTTAGTGGTATTGGGAAAATAGGTGATAAAGTGGTAAGATGTATTGATGCTGAAAATCAAGTATTATTTCATTTGGGCTATGAGCATGATGAAAATGATGTGCATGATGTAAAACTATTGTGCGAGAGATTTGATATTCCTGTTCCGAATGAATACAAGTAACTAACAAATTCCAATTTATTTGTAGGGCTTATGTAACTTGAATTTATATTTAGTTCCGTCGTATCTTTCTTATATTACGACGCAATCGTAAAAAAATGCTACATATTAATGGTGTAAACAACTTAATAAATATGAATTTGTAGGGGTGATTGAAAATGATTGAAATCAAAAGG
>NZ_JMFY01000037.1:0-27691 GCF_000765165.1 Clostridium sp. HMP27
CCTTTTGATTTCAATCATTTTTAATCACTCCTACAAATTTCTATTTATTAACTCATTATATCTTTTTTCATTTTTGGACCAGCTTATAATTGCTGAAATTATTCCACCTATAAAACCTGCTATAAAATATTCAAAATACCTATAGAAATCAAATGAGTTTTTATGGATTATTAATCTATTAATTATAGCACCTGTACACATGCCTATACCCATGGCTATTCCATTAGTTAATACATATCTCCCATCACCCTTTTGTCTAGTTTTCTCCCACCTCCGAATGAATTTTTCATTATTCATTAATCAATTCCTCCAATATAAACTAATTTATTTTCGTATGTATTGAATTTTGTTATTCATAGTCTATCTCCCTTGTTATTTCTTCACATCCTATTCTACCATTGATTCCCAGGATGAGAACCCCTTAATAGTAGTTTGATTAAGATCCGTTCTTTTAGACTTACAGCTTCCTCTGTTGAAACATCTATATTTGTAATAAGTGGGCCAAGTGCTACTATATCTGATTTCCCCAACCCTTTGGTATCAATAATTATTTCTCCATTAATTTTAATTATTTCATTAGGTCTTAAATTTTTATTTACGTCGACAATCATTTCTTTGCTCATTATTTTATTCTTTATTATCTCGTTAACTGACGGTTGTACAGATTTTATAAAAATAGTTTTTTCATCTTCATTAATTAAATTAATAGAATAAGAATACTTTGTCTTATACAAATTATTTTGATTAACACTCCCTAATGCTGAACTCCAGTTATAAATTTTCAATCCACCTTTTGACTTAACTTCAATCTCTGCATTATTACATCCTACAAAGAATACAAGAATAAGTAAGCTAAAAATAACCATTATTAATTTCTTTGACATATTAATTCCCCTCAAATAAAATATTTTCTCACAACCATTACTCACTCCTTGTGAATACTATTGCTGACATGATTAAATTAACATATACAAATGAAAATGTTAATCCATTTGGCACGAAACGTAAAAATTTGAGCATAAACGGAATAATTTAATAAGTTTTGGGCTAGTGTATGGTTCATAATTTGCCTATAAATAAAAGCTAATCTAAACTTAGATTAGCTTTTATTTACCGCATTTTATATTATTTT
The DNA here is from genome assembly GCF_000765165.1 of Clostridium sp. HMP27. Taxonomy (NCBI): domain Bacteria; kingdom Bacillati; phylum Bacillota; class Clostridia; order Eubacteriales; family Clostridiaceae; genus Clostridium; species Clostridium sp. HMP27. Next base: position 1,133 of record NZ_JMFY01000037.1, read on the forward strand.
AGTTTATCCCATTAATAAAAACCTTAATACCCTACTTTCCTTTCTAACACTTCCTTCCTTTGATTTATTCTTTTTCATTTTAATTATTAGCGTTTTAGATTATATTATATTTTTTAACATGTGATCACATGCTTTACACTGTAAGGAGTTAAAATGAAGATACTTCTTATTAGATATAATATATAAGAATTCTAATGGACTCTAAAATATTTAGAACTATATGGGTTTTAATATATAAGCTATTAAAATCGTATAAATTATACCAAAGATAATAAATAAAATATTATGAATAGGTTTTGGTAAATTGTATTTTCCTAAGAACTTATCTACTCTTTTACCCACAACATAAGATATATAAATTGATAAAAAAAACGTAATAGTATGTTTAGTTGCAAATTTAATTGCTTTAAGCGATTTCATATGTTTACCTCAATTCATCTCTGCTGAATGTTTATTTTCTTTTTTAAATGTTAAAACCAAGTTCAACACTACTAGAGAAAGTAATTCTGTTGAAATAAGAGACATAAATAACCTATAATGCTCAGCTTTGTATTTTATAAAAATAAAACTTGAACAATAAATAGTAAAACCAATAATTGAACTTATTACTACTTTCCTTTTTCCTATTACTTTTATATATTTATCATTAGATATTATATAAAACAACTCTAGTATAAAAATTAATGAAAACATTGTCTTTACCAAATAAGTTATCTTTAATACAATTGATTCATATTTTACAGAAAGTCTAACAATTGAGTACCAATCCCAATATTCTTTTGTTGTACTCTTAAAAAATTTATTTGTTACAATTATAATATCATTATAATAAATCAATATAATCATAAAGAAAACACTAAACAATATTACAGAAATCAAACAAATCATTAATGCTTTATCTTTTTTCATAATGATCATCCCTCTAATTAAAATTTCTCAAAACAACTACTTTTATATTTAAATTATAACCTTGTACATAACTAAATTAGCATATATAAGCAAAAATGTTAATCCATTTGGCACGAAACGTAAAAATTTGAGCATAAACGGAATTAAATTAATAAGTTTACGCTTGTGTACATGATTCGTAGTTTAAGAAAACAAATAAAAGCTAACCTAAAAATTTAGATTAGCTTTTATTTACCAACACTTTATATTATATTTTTTAACATGCGGCCACATGTTTTACACTGTATAAGATGAGAAAAGTATACAAGATGTTTCTATTTATTCTTACTTTCTTAAAATGAAAAGTAAGTAATCCATAGCATTTCCAAAGATATAACTTAGAAATATGAAAGTTATCACTATTATACAGTCCCCTATGATAATCTCCTTTTTAGTTTCATTTGCATCTCTTTTTTTATGAAATAAAATAGAAGCACCTAAAAATAAGGAACATAAAAATAAAATAAAAAATATATTATTAGAATCAGTTGCTAGGTTAAAAAATACTGATGTAAATATCCAATACAAAAATCCTATAAGCAATTGTTTTATTATAAATAATATATTAATACTCATAATGTATTATTTATCTACAACGACACGCAAACATATATATTGCATTTCCTTCAGTTGTATCGTAAGGATTATTATAATGATATACATCAACACCATTACCTTTATTAGCTTCAAGGAAATTTGTAAGGCCCATCAGACATAATGCAGTTGCTACACCTACTAGAATTTTTGCTGGCATAGGTTTTAAAAGATTATCTGTAACTAACTTTTTTAAAGCACTTGATAATTTAGATACACCGCTTCCCTCAACTTTACCAAACGCCGCTGCTATTAGATTAACTTCATAATTACTGAATGACCAGGCAAGTTCCCAATCAGGGCTGTTCTTATAATAACTACAATCACTTATTCCACGTAAACTTCTCCTAAACATACTATTTTGTGTATAAGCATTCTGTAATATATTTTTATTAAAATTTATATCCAATGTTTTTGGATTAACTGTAAAATAATTTTTTTGCATTAAGTCATTTAATTCCAAAGTAATATCTTTAAACATTTGAATATTTTCGTCTGAAAATCCTTCTGAATTTAAATTCTCATTATAAATAAATTTGCCATTTTTGAAAATAAATATGTCATCATTGTTTGATGAACTAAGCTGTTTGCTATAGGTAACGGCTTGTCCATTGTTAACTAATACATTTGCAGAGTTATATTTAGCATAAACACTTGTAACCCCTAAATTAGAAACAATTAATGCTCCACATAATACTGATGACATAACTTTTAACTTTTTATTCATTTGTAATTCCCCTTTTCTACATTTTATTATTTTTTAACATGTGGCCACATGCTTTAAACTATATAAAAAGCACTTATTTTCTTGCTTTTATAATTCAATTGATATTTATAAGTTAGTTAATTTCTTTTTTAGCTTTTAAAATTAAATTTAGCAATATTAATGACATAATTAAATTAGCATATATAAGCAAAAATGTTAATCCATTTGGCACGAAACGTAAAAATTTGGACATAAACGGAATAAAATTTCTTTTTATGCTCATTTTTTGACGTTTCGTGCCATTTCTATTGATATATGCTAACATTTATGTTATTTTTCAAATAATGATATTAATAGGTGAATGACAAATGACAAATAAACTTACATATAAAATAACTTCTTATATAGAGAAAAATAGTGATATTAAAAATACTGATGATTTAGAAAAAATAAATTACTCTCTGCAAGCTATCTTTAATGAATTATTTAAAACAGCTATATTGCTACTTTTGTTTTTGATACTTGGAAGAGTAAGTTATTTTTTATTTTCAGTTATGATTTTGTTTTCTATTAGAATTTTTTCAGGTGGCTATCATTGTAATACTACAATTAAATGCTTATTATGCTCCACATTGCTTTTTTTAGGTACTTGTTTGATTGCTCCAATTTTACCTAAAATCAATATTTCAATTTATTATATAGCTGGATTATTAAGCATTTTTATAGTTGCATTAAAATCACCTTATCCAAATAAGAAAAGACCTATCAAAAATAAAAAAAGAAGGTGTACTTTAAAGATTATATCCACCTTCTTTACAATATTCTGGGTATCTATTTTATTATTTTATATAAGAGATACAAGTTATTTAAACTGCGGCTTTATTACAATAATATTGCAAGTAATGCAGCTAATACAAATGAGAAAGGAGTAAATCAATGAAAACTAAAAAGAAATTAATGGTACAAGCCCTTGGATTATTTTTAATATCTTTATCAAAAATTATAGTTACTACAGCTTCTATGGGTTACATAGGTGAACCTGATGTACCTAAAAGTTTATTAGATTAATACTTTAAAAATTGTATAATCACCTTCAAAAAATAGTTGAATTTCCCCTCCAATGTGTTCAACTATTTTTTTTACGTTATGCAGTCCATATCCTCGATTTTTACCTTCTTTAGTTGAAAAACCTCTTTTAAATATTTTAGAAATATTTTCAGGTTTTATCGTTGTTCCCTTATTTCTAATTTCTATAATATATTTACCATCCTCATTTGTTATCCTTAATATAACCTCCCTATTATTGTTATCAACAGCTTCAAAGGCATTATCTAAAAGGTTATTTAATACTTCTGAAAGCTCATAATCATTCATATTTAATTCTTTTAAATTATTGTCCACAAAATATGAAAAATCAATATTAGTATTTTCAGCTTTGCATAATTTGTTGTATATTATAGCCCCTAATATGGGATTATTAATATATAAAATATCTTCCATGCTTTTAGTGGAATAATTTAATGACTTTATATAGTCTTTTACACAAGCCTTTACCCCTTTTTCATCTGTTAACTCTACTAATCCATTTATAGTATTTAGGTGATTTTTAAAATCATGCTGCTTACTTTTAACTTCTTCTATAATGTTGTTTATGATAGGATTATATGTATTTTGTATAAGCATAGCCTTCTTTTCTTCATTCATCTTTATTATGTAATAATATAAAATTAAATTTAAAACAAATAGTCCTGCATGTATTGAAATGATTACCACTATATTATGTAAAATAATATTCTTATCATAATTCCAAATTATTTTAAAAGCTGCTATATATATAGCAAGATTAATTATAAAATAATAAACAATTCTAGAATCTATTCTTGCAATATTAATTTTATCTGGAACTAAATAATATATAACTATCGCAATAATGAGCACAATAAAATTTGCACATAAATTGAATAAAAATGGTTCTAAATACTTATTTAAACTTAGAATATTTAAAGTAAACATAGAAATTAATTGTAATATCATTATTGCTGTTAAAAACAAACAAAATTCTAAAAATGCAGCAGTAAATTTTTTACGATAAAAATATGAGACTAAACAAACATAGGCTGAAAAACTAAAAATCATATTATAATAAACTTTCATATTACTTGTTACAGCCACTACAAATGAGCTTATTAATATTATGATTATATCTTTTAAAAAATTTTTTTCTTCTTTTAATCTAAATTTTTTCCACAATATCATAAAAGCGCTTAACTCAATGGCTGTAGTAATAAACTCTTTAGCTATATACATTTATTCTATTCCTCCTTTTAACTTTAATTCAAACCTAATAATGACTATTGAATTGAATTAAATCTTTCCTCAACTATATTTTTAAACATATACCCCAAAAGAGCTGTTTTATCATAATTATCAAAATGAATGTTACTCAATCTGCTTGATATACTTTCAATTCCATTTATATGATTAATGTTTACTGCAAAGGACTTATGGCACTGTATAATATCATCAGAGTCAATTAACTCTAATGCTTTTTTTAAAGTTAATCTTTTTATTTCATATTTTCCTTGTTTAGTATGTACAATGCATGTCCTAAGACTCATCTCAATAAAGATAATCTCATCTATATATAATCTTGTACTAATTCCTTTGTTGATTTCAAAAACTACATATTTTCTTTCATTTATAGCTATATTATTTATATATGTACCTGATATAAGTTTTTTCGTTAATTTAATTACTTCATCCTTTTCATAAGGCTTTATAATATAATCATAACAATGAATTTCCTTAAAAGCCTGAAACATATATTGAACATGAGTAGTTAAAAAAACAATCCAACTAAGCTCATATTTAGGTATCTTTCTAAGTTCCAATGCAAGATCCAATCCTGAAGAATTTTTTAAAGAAATATCTATGAAAAACAATTCTATATTCTCATTATTTAAAATTTCTAAAGCCCCATATTTATCTTGGGCTTCATAAATCTTTAAATTACAATCTATTTCTTGCAGCATCTTCTTAAGATTTCGTCGCTGGTTAATATCGTCTTCAACTAAAAGAATAGATTTCATTAGTAAGTTATCCTCCTATAGTAAATTATAAAAAAAGCTATAGGGTTAATTAAATATTTTCATGTTTTTACCCTAACTCTCTAGCTTTTAAATATTTTGCAGATATTTTATACTCACCATTCGATTCTACCACAAAATATGGTTATATGTGTCAATATTATGCAATTTATGCAATGAACTTACATAGGTTAATAAAAAAATAAGCACGGGCTATAAAACCCATGCTTTCTCAAGGTATCAACTTGCCACTTGCCATGTGGGTGGCACTATATCAATTTCCTCAATCTTTCTTTTGTTTCTAAATCAGCAAAACTTGCTTCAATACTGTTATAGTAAATTTGTTTGTAATCTTCATAAGTAATATTAAATTCCTTAAATGCTATCTCAAATTCCTTGGTCATATTTGTATCTGATACAGTTCTGTTATCTGTGCTTAATGTTACTTTTATTCCATCCTTGTAAAAATCATATATTGGGTGCTCTCTAAAGCTATTAACTGCTTTTGTTTGCACATTGCTTGCTAAGCATATCTCAAGGGCAATATTTTTTTCTTTGACAATCCTATATGCTTCAGGGCAATCTTTTATAAATACTCCATGCCCAATTCTTTCTGCTCCTAAAAGTTCAACTGCTTCTAGTACATTTTTACCTATTCCAGTTTCACCTGCATGAATTGTTACTCTATATCCATATATTCTAGCTAAGGCTATTGGTTCCACAAACTTTCTGCAGAATCCTTCTTCTTCTCCCCCAGCTAAATCTATTGCAACGACTCCTTTTCCTAGGAACTCCTTACCTTTTTCAACCACTTCAAAAGCTTTATCTGTAGACATATGTCTCATGCAGCATAGTATTACATTCCCTTTTATATCATATTTCTGTTCTGCATCTCTAATCCCATCTATAACACTTTGTATTATTTCTTCTATTTCTAATCCCTTTAACATATGAAGCACAGGAGCAAATCTTATCTCCATATATTTCACGTTTTCCGCTGCCGCATCTTCAAAAATTTCAAAGGTAATTCTCCTTAAGCTTTCCTTTGACTGCATTACTAAATTGGGAATTGCAAATGCTTTTAAATAATCATTAAGAGAGGTGCATTTTAGTGGCGCAGTAATCTGCCTTTTAATTTCGCCCCTATCAAAGGAAGGAATATCAATCCCCTCTTTTTTTGCTATATCAATTATTGTTTCTGGTCTAAGACTTCCATCTAAATGACAGTGAAGTTCAATTTTAGGCAAATTCTCAAAACTCATAGTATCCTCCTAATTATATATTTATAAAAAAACTCCTAATCACAAAGAAAATATATGTCAAAAAAATATATATTTTCTTCGTAATTAGGAATTATAGGTTCCTAGTAGAGACCCCAAAACCATATTATTGGGGTTATACGAAACTTTAGTTTTATTTAAAATATTAAGTTTATGAAATTGTACTAAATTTTATTTTTGATGTCAAGGAAAAAAGCATGCTCACCCTTTTTTACATTTATAAGTTTGTTAAGGTATTATATGCTAACTGTAATCTTGCAACTTGCCACTTGCCATGTGGGTGGCACTATAAAATCTCATTTTTAATAAAAGCTAAGGTTGCCTCTTCCCCTTCATCCGCCAGTTTATTTAGCAGAAGTTCTAATAACTCCCTAGATTCCTTATGTATGATACAATAATCCTTCCCTCTATTATAATACTCAAGGGCTGCCCTATCTGTATACTGCTGCTTTTGATAATTCTTTGAAGCACTCATCCTATCTATGAACATTTCCACTACATAGCTCACTGGAATCTTCATTCCAACTAATCCATCAGTAATTTTTATTCCATAGTCAAGCCAATACTCAAAATGATGTTTGTTTCTTCCCTTATGATGAAGCCATGCTCTAGAATATCCTTCTTTCATCTTTTGTATACCATTAGGGCTCATATTCCCCATATAGTATTTTACTCCTGCAGAAAACTCTATCCAGGAGTATTTTGATAAATCATGAAGAAGGCCTTGCTTATACAGCCCAACCTTAAAACAATATTTCGTTACTAGTATTTTGTGGGCTGTAATTGTCTTAAAATGATTAATTCCATTTATAATTGACTTAGCTAACATGCTCTGCTAACTCTGCTTGAACTTCATATATGTCTAATGTTTTATTAAACTTTTTCTCAATTGGCTGTGCCATTCCTGATACCCATATCTTTAGCTCTGCATCTAAATCAAAGTGTCCTGCTGTTTCCACACTAAAATGATTTATTTTGCTATATGGTATTGAATGGTATTCCACCTTCTTGCCAGTAGCACCTTGCACATCGATGAATATCAATCTTCTGTTTGTAAAGATAATCATGTCTCTTATAAGTTTATAAGCTTTATCAACGCTTTCATTTTCAGCTAATAAATGTCCATATTCCTTCTCTACATCTGCTGCATCACACTTAGATGCATTTCCCATCATTCCGCTAAATAATCCCATTTTAAATCCTCCATATTTTCTTTATTATTTATAACAACTATTAAAGCATATTTAAATCTGCGCTAAACCAATCCAAGACTTTAGATTGAACTTATTCATTTACTATGCAATTTAACTTAAATCTCACCTTAATTATATCATTTATGAGCTATATTTATAATACTTAAGTTTTAACATTTAAAATGGAGAGGTTTTAGGTTTAAAAGCGATATTTCAACAAAAAAGAGGCTGCAATACTCTACAGATTCCTCCCTCACTTGCCACTTGCCATGTGGGTGGCACTTTTCTCATATGCCCTGCATGAATATCTTGCATCGCAATGTCTACATACAGCTGTTCCAAAAGGTGCCTTTTGCCCTTGCTTTATCTCTTTTAATTTTGCTAATGGTGGTGCTTTAAATTGTCTTTCCTGAATTTTATCAACGGTTTCACCAAAGCTTTTTATTTGCTTCTCCCCTTCTGTATCATCAAAATCTAAATTCACTACTGGATTCCAGCTATCTATTAATGCCTTTACTAAGCTCTCATCACCTTTATTTATTGCCTCTCTAAGCTCTGTAGGTGGTGCAGTTGCTATTATGGCCATATTGTCTATTTCAGTACCCTTTAGCTTCTTCCACATATGAGCATACAAGTTTAATTGCCCTCTGTATAATTCTCTATTCTTCTCAACCTCATCGTAGCTATGGGATTTTATTTGATACATAGTTATTTTATCTTCTTTTTCCCCAACGCTTATAGTGCCTTCTATGGTGTACTTTTTACCCTTTGGTGTTACTTGCTCTGGCAGTGTAATCTTAATCTCTGCTTCTGTTATTTCCTTAGCTACTTCCCCTAGTTTTTCATAATATAACTTAACCTGCTGCCATGCAAACTCTTTCATATTTGAACTTATGGAATGCCCTGTTTCAAATTTTAACTCTTCAAAATTATCTTCAAACAATTCCCTTAGCTTGTCCATATTCATGCTATAAGTTTCCCCCCTACTTTATAGTCCCTAGCCGCTATTGACTAAAGAAAATTCATTGTCAATTTCCTTCACTGTTACCTCGCTAGTTTCTTTAGTTTCTTCTCCATTATGACTTAATTCTATATAATGCTTATGAATATCTTCTAAAGTCTTATTCAACAAATTTCCAAAGAAAGTTGTGGTATTTCTCGCAGGAACAAAGTTGTATTTTTTATAAATCATATATTTTCGCGGGCACTCATTATAGGCCAAATAATCAGAGGTGTAGGAATATACTTTTACAACTTCATCCTTTTTCTTTTTAGCTTTAGGTATTGAATTCACATTTAAGCTTTCTATTAATGGCAATTCCATGCTTAAAATATCCTCCTTAAAATATGGATGCATGTTTTGACCCCTGCCTCTAAAGTTTGGTATTACAAGTAAGTTTTCTGCTCTAGATAATGCAACATAATATGATCTCATTTTATCAAAGGAAGATATTTTGTCTAATGGTTCATACTCCCCATGTAAATAAGGCCTTACTATGGTTTCCAATCTATTTTTAGTATTTTTTACCGGCGGTACTGCGCCTAAAATAACCACTGGAAATTCTAATCCCTTTGATTGATGTATAGTTAAAAATGATACCCTTCCCTTTGGTATGGGTTCATCCTTAATTTCGTAATCTCCTTCTTCTCTTTTATACAGTGCTCCTAGATAAGACATTATAAACACTTTTATAAAAGCTTCTTCCTGTAATGCTTGTCCCGTAATTAATCCAAAATTATTATTTTGAGTAAAGAATTGAATATATTTAGTTATATTAGATAAATTATAAATAGGACCTTCATCAATTCCCTCTTCAGCATTATCAAAAATCTTTTTAAATCTCTGAAAACCGCATAACCTATAAAATAAGTCCATTAAGTTCCAATCCAAAGAATTTATCCTATTAACTAACCATCTATAGGTTAATTTACTCCCTTCATTAAGCTTTTTATCTATAATTTTCTCCAAGAATTTTTTATTTATTTCCCTTTTCCCTGCTTCTGATAATTTACCTGTTATCCCGTACTTAAATTCAGCAAAACTTTTCTTGCCTACTAGCTCATCAAAGGAAATATTCAGTTTGCTCATATGTTTACATATCTCAACATAATCCCTTTTTAAATCATCCAGTTCAATAATTGTTTCATCAATAAAGTTTCTAAGCTTATAATCTTCACCGATCATATCTTCTGCTGAAAAGTAACATTTTTGTATCCAATCGTTAAATTCCTTCTGCTTTCCTTTGTTGAATTCCTCATCTACCTCAGGTACTCCAAATAAATAAGTCATTAATCCAAACATATGAATTGGTTCTGGATTATCCAAAAATCTCCCTGCGCGAGGTGCATAAACTTTTATACCAGCCTGTTCAAAGACTGCCTTAAATTTTGCTGCATTTTCATTGCCTTTTAAATAGGTAAATAACACTGCCACATCTGATGGGTCTGAAACTATTTTTTTATCTATCATTTCTTTCACTTTTTTAACTATTTCCTTATATACCCCAAGAGGCATGTCCCCTACAGTGGTTACAACAGCAGCTCCATCATCACTGCTGTTAGCCTTTATATTCTTGTTCACATTTCTGTAATATCGCCCTTTAATAAATTCATTTTCCCAGTTTTCTTTTTCTATAAAACTTGTGTAATACTCAACTATCTTCTTTCTAGACCTATAATTAATGTTTAATTTTATCTTCTTAGGCTCAACACCAATGTATGTTTTACATCTAGTATGGAATTGAACAAAGTTTTCAACGGTAGCTCCTCTAAATCTATAAAGGGATTGATCATCGTCTCCAACAACACATATATTTTTAAAATTCTTTGAGAGCTTAAAGAATATTTTTTCCTGAATATTATTGGTATCTTGATATTCATCTATAATGATGTGTTTAAATATACTTCCGCTATTTCTACTTACACATAAAACCTCATAGCCATATTGTTGAAGCAGAGATAAGTCTGTAGTTTTCCTGGGTTGTATATATAGGCTCTCAAGATAAAACTTATATAACTTTCCCAGCATTGAAAGGGTTTTATCAGATTTTTTATTACTTATAATTTCATCTGCATCTATACATTCTTCTGAAAATCTATTAAACACAGACATTAAACAATTCACTATTTCATTTTTAGAAGTAGATTTAAGGTTCATATACTCTCTTATATCTTCTTTATATGTTTCAGGTAATCCTAATGTTGTTATAGCTTCACCTAAAAACTTGTTGCTGCTGATATAAAAGTATTGATCTATTTCCTGCATTATAGTAGGTAACTTTTTCTTTAAAGCATTTTTAAACCTTTTATCTAAAATAAATCTTTGACATAGAGAATGTACTGTTCCTACATACATATCAGAAATATCGTAATGCTTTCCTGTTTCAGCTGTAGCTAATGCCAGTAGTGAAATTAAGCCCGCTTTAAGCTGCTTGGCAGCCTTTTCTGTAAATGTACTTAAAAATATTTCTTCTGGATTAATTTCATGAAATACAATTAAATTTACACATCTCCAAAGCAAAACTCTAGTTTTACCTGAACCAGGTCCTGCAACTATATATAATGGTCCCTCAATATTTTTTATAGCCTCTTCCTGGGCTCTATTAGGTTTAAACCCAGTCTTTATAAATAAATCCTCAATATTAATGATATTCACCCTCTTATCCAAGCCATTTGTATTATTTTACCATATATATTAATTAAGGGGCCACATATTTGGAAAAAATTTCAAAAATAAGCACCTGCAATTTTGCAGATGCTTATTATACCTATTCAGTTAAAGCCTTTATTTCTCCTGCTTCAAGGTCTGGTTTCATAGACTCTTTTAGATTTTCATAAAAATTCGCAATAGAAGTGTTAATGTACGGTATTAACCATAATAAACCAATGCCTGCTGTAAGTACACATAGTAAAGCCCATCCTATAAAACTAAGATACATACAAAATAACTTCCACTTAAAACCTTTCATCATTTCTTTACTTCTATCTAATGCAGCCATTGCACCAATCTCAGGATTATCACTTAATATATAAAAAGCCATTGAATATCTATAGATAGCAATTATTCCAGGTATTATAAAAAGTAATGTCCAAAGAAATATAAATAAAGACATTAATAGTTGTAATAAAAATCCAGAGCCAAAGTTTTTGAATCCATCAAACATGTTTTCAATTTTTAAAACTTCATTCCTAACTATTTTCAAAAAACATGAGCTAAGACCAAGTACTAGTGGTCCTAATAATAAGAAGTTTAGTATTGCTCCTATATAAGGAATTGCCAACAATGAAGTTATAATGGAGAATATAAAGCATAATAATACCGCTGTGCCCCATCTACCTCTGAGCTGATTTCTTGCATCCATTCTTAAGTCAGCATTGTCTTTAATTAGTTCATTGTTTATTTTCATAGTTTCCCCCTTAAAAAATAATTTTGCCAAATTAGCTCATAATTTGACAACAGACTTATTAAGTATACATTAAATAATGAAACTTGTTAACAATTTATTTACTTTATTCGTCTACGCGTTCTACTATAGCGTTTCTAATTGCTGATGAAAATAAGTTCCCCTTCATATATCCCTCTATTCACAATCACCTTATATCTTATTTATTTTTGGGGATGATTATTCCTGACAAAACACTGGATGACTATCTCTCACCTGTCACTTGGCTGATTACACCATAAAAAAAGCACATTTTCTAAACATAGTGCATATAATATAAATGTTAAAAGCTTATGAAAGGAATTTTAAATATGTGTGACTTTTGTAAAATGTGTGCTTGTCCTTATTACATGAATGCAGTAAGGTATAATCCCTATAATATGAGAAATAGTAATCAAATGAACCAATGCCCTTACTGCAATAGCCAACCAATCTACAATCCAGATCTTTCTAATGAACCAGAAGATGATGATTCAATTAAGTTAAAGGATTATGGGCCAAAACCATTTGTAGTCAACATTGAGGAAGCTACTAAACAAAATGATAACTTCCGTACCGCTTTATGGACAGGAACTCATCTACAACTTACATTAATGAGCATCGATGTTGGGGGAGAAATAGGGCTGGAAATACATCCTAACCTTGATCAATTTATACGTATTGAAGAAGGTCAAGGAATTGTTAAAATGGGTAGTAGAAAGGATAATTTGAATTTTCAAGCAAGAGTCTATGATGATTTCGCTTTCATTATACCTGCCGGCACATGGCACAATCTAATAAATACAGGAAATAAGCCAATTAAATTATACTCTATTTATGCACCACCTCAGCATCCACGTGGTACCGTTCATGAAACTAAGGCAGATGCAGAGGCTGCAGAGGAGAACCACCGCTATTAATTATGGGGCCAGACCCCTGGGGAAAATTGTAATTATAAAAAGCACCTGCGATTTTGCAGATGCTTTTTTAACTTGCCACTTGCCATGTGGGTGGCACTCCTATTCTTCATAACAAATAATAGGAGTGCCTTCTTCTATATTTTCAAAAATTGTTTTAGCTAAATATAATGGGGCATTTACACATCCATGGGTTCCATTTCTCTTATATATCTGTCCTCCAAAGGAATATCTCCAGCTTGCATCATGTATTCCTATATTTCCGTAAAAAGGCATCCAATAAGTTACTTCAGCTTCATAATTTTGTCCTCTTAAAGTTGACCCCTTTTGCTTGTAATTAAGCATATAGGTTCCAAGTTTAGTGGAATTACCTCTATTGGGATTTCCCGTTACTACAGCGCCTTGAGTTATAAGTCTTCCATTTTTATAAAACCACAAATGCTGTCTTGTTATATTAATTTCTACATAAGTGCTGCCTATATCATTCTTATCTCTAGATACAGCCTTTTGACCATATATAGGTTCTCTTTCAACTGCTATACCAAGTTTTATAGTTTCTAATACAGCTTTTGTTTCAGCATATGGATTGATTTTCCACCCATAAATTCCACCTTTAACTTCTACTACTTTACCTGTAGAGGTTTTGAAATTTCTTGTTACTCCAACTGTATCATATTTTTTACTCATTCCCAACACATATTCCGTAACTGCGTTTTCATTTATTACTGCTTCTAAATTTTCATTAACACTAAGCCACTGGCTTATTATATTCCCATCTAATATTTCATTTTCATCTCCAAATATATATGTGATTTTGCTTTGTACATACTTATCTAGTAAACTTTTAGTTTCAAAGGTTTTATCAGATTTTAAAGTGTACTTTGGATTTTCGTAACAAAGATTTTCGTTTAAATCTAATTTTGTTTCCCCTTTTAATATACTCATTTCTATATCAGCCTTTAATTTATCCTTATTTATCTTATTTCCATATACCTCTTCAATGACTTCATAGGAATTCTTTGAATATTTAAAGCTTACATTTTGAGGTTCTATAATCTCTTTATTTAAACAATTTAATTCATTTATTTTATTTTCTAAATCATCTTTATTAAAAACAAATAAATCATCTAAATAATATTTTTCATCCTTTAATACTGAAACTATCCATTTAAATGAGCTTTGATTATAATAAACTTTAGAAATACTATTTTTTTCATTGTACTTAATTCCTATATCTTTTCCTTTTATTTCTTCAATTTCATCCTTTCTCTCTATTAATTGTAGCTTATAATCTTTGACATAACCTTTAATTATATCATCTGCATCACTATGTGATTTTAACGATACATCTACTCCATTTATTACTGTATTAAAAAAGAAATGCTTCGTAAAATATAATGAAATGAGTGAATACACTAGTAAGATTGAAAATATTAAAATCATAATATTTCCGGTGCGCTTACTTTTAAAAAGCTTCTTTATATTAATATTCTTCATAGGGATTTATACCTCTCCACTTAAACATAATAACTAATTTATAATATGTTTACATTTTCCATTTTAAAACTTAAATTTAAAATGGGGCCAGACCCTTGGAAAAAATAGTAACTTTCAACTCAAAAGGCACCTGCAGTTTCGCAGATGCCTTTTCAACTTGCCACTTGCCATGTGGGTGGCACTATTCTTCAATTAAGACCTTTAGTCTACCATCTCTCATAATGAACTTTGTTATCATCATATCTATCTATAAATTTATTTTCTTCCTCCGGATATCCCACTGGAATAATTGAGTATGAGATAATGTTTTCTGGCAGATTAAACATTTCTCTAATATAATTCATTCTCTCTTCAAAATGAAATGAATAGTTCCATTCTTTCTTAAATATTAACTTGTTTTTAATTACAGCTTTGTAATTTTATAATTGAATATAATATACAGTACTGCTCCCATTATACAAGTAATGATTTCAGTAACAGTCATGGACCATATAATACCATGCAATCCAAAGAAGTTATGCAATATAATTATAACAGGGATAAAAAGAATACCTTGTGTAACTGACATAATGATAGAGGGTATCCCTTGACCTGAGGCTTGAAAAATTCCTGTGAATAATGTGGTAAATCCGTTAAACAGTGCAGAAATAAGCATAGCTAGCATAATATATACTCCAATACTCAACACCGAGGGATCATTAGAGAACAGACGTATTATCGTATTTCTGAAAAGATAAACTAAAGTAATAAAGACACCTGACAGTGCCAAAATCCATAAGGCTGATTGTTTGATACCCTCTTGCAGCCTTTTGATATTTTTGTTAGAAAAATTATATGCTATTAATGGGATAATACCTAATGACAAACCCATTGAAAGAAATT
Source organism: Clostridium sp. HMP27 (assembly GCF_000765165.1). Classification (NCBI taxonomy): domain Bacteria; kingdom Bacillati; phylum Bacillota; class Clostridia; order Eubacteriales; family Clostridiaceae; genus Clostridium; species Clostridium sp. HMP27. The sequence continues at coordinate 16,657 of NZ_JMFY01000037.1, forward strand.
CTGGTATCTGCACAATTCTTAAGGCTATACCAAAACCAGCTACTACACTATCCCCATATCCAATTGAAAAATTATTCAAAAGAAGAGTTGTAATAATAAGAAAAATGGTTAGTATCAATTCAGAAACTCCAATTTTATAAATCTCCATTTTATCTTTTAGAGATATACTAAAATACCTAATAAATCCTTTTAAATGTTCACTTTTTGTTTCTAAATAATAAACATAGTAGATACATGAACCTATATTAGCCAAAATCATTGACAGTGCTACCCCTACAACATTAAATTTCAGCACTAATATAAACAGAATGTCAAAGAAAAGGCTTAAAACTGTACTGATAAACATTCCATACATGGATTCCCTTGACGCTCCTTCAGCTCGCACAACTTGCTCCAAAGCAAAGTTAAGTACAATTGAAAATCCACCAAGAAACATGGTTAAGGAATAGCGTTTTGTAAAACCAATAATAGTAGAAGTATCTGCCCCCATAATTTTAACAATAGGAGTGAGTGTGAATAGAGCAATTATAGCAATTAAAATTCCTGCTATAATACTACTATAAAAAGTGTATCCTGCTATCTTTTTAGCATTTTCTATCTCCTGCTTTGCAATAAGGCGTGTTATAAATGTCCCGCCTCCAGCTCCTAACATATTTCCAAAAGCCATTAGTATAGTAAAAATTGGTAAGCCTAAAGTAACAGCAGTTAACATTTCAGTATTGTGTAGTAGTCCAATAAAAAACGCATTAATAACATTATATATTGTACCTACAGACATACCAATCATCATAGGAATAGATAGATGAGCAATTGCCTTTGTAATTGGAGCACTTTCTAAATAATATTCGTTTGTTAATGTTTGTTCCATATTTTATCCTCCCTTAAAAAGACTAATATTAGACTTGATACAATTATAATTCTAACTATATGAGTATAGCTTATTATATGCCACTATATTATATAAAAAAATTATAGGCTGTTATTTACTTTTATTAATAAAGCTAATAAAGTATCTTTTTCTTCTTCAGTCAGATTAGCAGTAATACTTTTTTCAACTTCGGCAAATGATTTGTTAAAATCTTCTATCAAAGCTACACCTTTAGGCAGTACATATATATTTTTCTGTCTTTCATTGCCCTTAGGAATTCTTCGTTCTATGTATTCTTTTTTCTCTAATCCTTGAAGCATACTTGTAGTACTTGCTCCTGTACGCTGAAAAGCATCTGCCAAATCCTTTTGAATGATGCCGCTATCCTGATGTTCATATATATAACCTATCATACGACCCTGTTGGGAATTTAATCCTAACTTATTTACTTTTTTGTCAGCACTAAATTTTATTTTTAGTGCAATGCTCCTAATTAACTGAGAATATGGATTTTCTAATGAACTACTAGAATTAGTCATTATAATTCCCTCCTATAATTTTTTGATTATAATTCTAACTATATATAGTTTAATAATTATAATTCTAATTGTCAATAAGTATTTTTTATAAATGGTTTTAAATTTCTTACTTTCCCAACTGTATCATATTTTTTATCTAGTTCCTGAACATATTCCTCTATATTTATAAAGTTATGATTCAACAAACCATATTTTTTAGCCTATTTTTCAAAAACATGTCTCATAAATACAATAACTACACATAAGAAAAAGCACCTGCTGTTTTGCAGATGCTTTATGATTTTGCCACTTGCCATGGGGGTGGCACTTATTTATATATATCTATGGCTTTATTATAAATCTTATTATATTTAATACCTTTTACTTCTAATGTTAATTTATCTCCGCTTCCTTCAAAGCATAATGTTCTAGTATAACTAATAGTTCCATCGGTCTTCTTATCACGATTACCTTGAGATGTTTCTTTAAGCTGTACTCTTTTTTCATCAATTATAATGTACACTTCTGACAGTACTACATCCTCTTCTGTGGTAATTGTAACATAGGTCTTCCCATCCTTGTCATATACATCATTTATCTTTACATTTTGCCCTAAAATTTGAACTACCTTATCCTTTTGATCTTTAGAAAGTTCCATTTTCTCATTTACCCTGCTATTTGATCCAAAACTTACAAGCTTAATTTGCAGAGTTTTAAGTTCCTTTGGTAAGGCATCAAAATTATTGTTAAATGTTATTCCCTTCATGTCTGTACTCATACCTGCACTTTGCATCTGTACTTCTTCCCCATTGGCTATAAGTCTTATATCTAGCTCTGCGGGTCTAAAACCTTCCCCTAAAAGTTCATCTTTGGCAAGTTCAAATAGGCTTTGAATTTCTCCATTTATATAAGTTGTGGTTGGAGATGCTACAATAGAGTGAAAGTCTATTTCTCCTTGATCTATTTTAATGCTTTTATTTAAAGTTTTCTTTAAGCTGCTGCCCATAGCCTTGTTTCTGTCTAAGACAAATTTAATTTCTCCATTTTCTCTTTCATTTCCCTCTGCTAATGTAAACCTCCAGTCCAAGGTTTTTTCAAAGAAATAAGGCGTATCATACTGTGCCTTCCACCTTATCTCAGTGTTTTCTTCATTTCGTCTGCCTTCTCCGTTGCCCATATGATAGGTTCCTACAAGTCCCTTTATATATGGATTATGCTCTATATCTATCTTATCTACATTTCCTTTTGGATCTTTTATGGTATAAAACATTAAAAGCTGATTATCATCTAGCATTATTCCATCTAGAGTAACCTTAACTCCATTTTTGAAAGTATAGCTTTTATCTATTATCTGTCCCTTTCCCATGTCATTAAGATCTTTTAGAGTATCGGTCATAACTTCATCAAAACCTATTAGCTTTTTACCGTAAAATGCTAGGGTGTCACCATTGTAGCCTATTAGTAAAACTGCAATAATTAAAGAGGCTATTTTTACTATAAGCTTAGATTTATTTTTCCTTTTTATCTCTACTTTATCTAAAGTTCCTCTTAGTCTTTCTTCTAATTCATTAGGTACTTCCAGCCCTTCTATTTGAAGCTTTTTACCTTTAAGTATTTCTTCTATCTTATTCAAACCTCTTCACCTCCTAAACTTTCTTTTAGTTTTTTAAGTCCAATGGATATACGCGATTTTACTGTCCCAATAGGAATCTTTAATATATTTGCAATGGTATTATAGTCTAAGTCTAAAAAATACCTAAGCCTTATGACCTCTTGATGTTTTTCTTTTAACTTTGACATATGCTCCTCTATAATTATCTGCTGCTCTTTATTCTCTACAGCATTGTTATGTGCGTTATCATATTGGACTTCTTCTTTCATATCCTCTAGATAAATTATCTTGCTGGCTTTTTTCAAGGAATTTTTACAGCAATTCACTAAAATAGTTTTACTCCAGCTATAAAAAGCTTCTTCTTTTTTTAACTTGTGAATATTTTTATATAAAATTACAATCATATCTTCCATAGCATCTAATGCATCTTCTTTATTTTTCATATATACATAAGCAAGCTTGTAATATTCTTCTCTTTTATCCATTATAAGTTTGATAAGTGCATCCTTATCTCCCTGCTTTGCCTTTTTGATAAGCTTAATAGTTTCCACTTTCTCACCTCTTTCATATATACGAGTATTATACCTTGTAAAAGGTTCATTTTAATTAAAATTATTTAAAATAATGCTTACAATTTCTCCCAAGGGTCTGACCCCAGAAAAAATGAAACTTTTCACTTGACACTTTTAAATAAGTATAATATCATTTAGTTAAGCAAACACTTAACCAAACGAAGGAGTAAATGATGGAACACACGGTACAGATATTTAAAGCTCTTGGAGATGAAACTAGACTGAAAATATTAATTATACTTTCTAAAAGAAGAATATGTGCTAAAGGACTTTCAAAACATTTAAATATTTCCGAAGCAGCAGTATCACAGCATATTAAAGTTTTAAAAGATGCAGGTATTATTGTTGGGGTTAAAGTTGGTTATTATGTTCATTACAATATACAAGAGCCTGTACTTTTAAAATTAGTAGAGTTTATTGAAAATATAAATGATGATCATACCATAGAAGGTTGTAAGCTAGGTGTAAATATACCCAATGAATGTAGAGCAACATGTAAATCAGATAAAAATAGATGTTGTCAAAAAAATAAAGATTAAAAGGAGAAATTAATATGAAAGTATGTATTCCTATTGAAGAAAATAAGGGACTTGAGAGTATTGCATTTAATCACTTTGGTACTGCTCCATCTTTCTTAATCTATGATTTAGAAAATGAGGAAATTAAGGTAATTCAAAATGGAGACTTAAACCATTCTCACGGAATGTGTCAACCTCTAAAGGCACTTGGAGGAGAAAAAGTTGATGCTATCTTAGTTGGCGGAATTGGTGCAGGGGCATTGATGAAACTAAATAATCAAGGAATAAAAGCTTATAAAGTTATGAGTGAAACTGTTTTAAAGAACATTGAGCTATTAAAGAGTAATAAATTAGGAGAGTTTTCCGTAAACAATAGTTGTAATCATCACGACTGTCATCATTAATTATAATTTTAGAAAAGACATCTACCTATAGGCAGATGTCTTTTCTAAAATATTATTTAATTACAAGCAGTGTATAATTGTTATTTGCACACTACTTGCCACTTGCCATGTGGGTGGCACTTACTTTAAATCTTCAATAGCTTTCTTTAGTTTACCTGCATCTTCAATATAATCAGAAGCTTTTGTCCACAATTCTTTTGAAGGAATTATTTTTTCTATTTTAACGTAAGCTTGTTTCACTATAGGAATACTTATAATATTTGTACTTTGAACTGTCATTAATACAAACCAGCAAACGGCTATTAGCGCTATTATTTTTATTACGCCGCTTATCACTTTCATCAAAATATAAAAAGCAATAATAGCCATAATTATTAAAACTACTGTATTGGTTGTTATATGCGGTAACTGCTTATCAATTAACTTATTTACATTTTCCATTTATATCTCCTCCGCTTTACATAAGTATCAATATTTTTTAATGAAGTTATTTCTTCTTTTTTAATTTCTCTTCTGCTTGCTTTATATTTTCATTAGCTCTAAATTTAACTATTTTGCTTACTAGTTCATAAGGCATGGGCTTTCCTAGAGGAAACTGTGCTGCCCCTTTGGATGTTTTATATTCCGACAATTCATTTTTAAATACCTCGATTCCGCTTGGCCCTGGATAAAATCCTATATGATTTTTATGTGCAGCAAAATGCACCAAATTTCCATGTAACACAAAGGTAGGCATTTGCCAACTCATCTTTTCTTCTGCATCTGGTGCAGACTCTTTTACAACTCTTCTTAAAGATTTAAGTATTTCCTGAACCTCAGGGGGAAATTGTAAAATGTATTCATCAATTGATTTAAAGATAACTTTTTCCTCTTCCATGGTTTCTCCTTTCATAAGTTCCTTTTGTAATATTAATACCACTATATACCATTGTAACAAAGTGCTCAATTAAATCAATTAAAATTCCTTAAAATAAAAAAGCACCTGCTATTTTGCAGATGCTGATGTTTTGTAGACTTGCCACTTGCCACGTGGGTGGCACTAAGCACTACACTATTGAATTTCATATCCTGTATGTTCTATACAGTTTCTAATTTGCTGAGGCCCTGCTGGTGGATTATATTCTACTTCAACTGTTCCTCTAGCAAGGTCTATAGCTACCTCCTGAACTCCCTTTATCTCATCTAATGCATTAAGTAGTTTAGTCTTACTTTGAGAACCCGCAAGCCCTGAAACATTATAATGTACTGTTTGCATTTTTATCTCTCCTTTTATAATTATATATTTTTCAGTATTAGTATGAAATTAAAGAGAGATTTTTATCCACATTAATCATTGGCATTTCCCTCAACTTGCCACTTGTCATGTGGGTGGCACTTCTTTCCCATTTGACTAACTACCATTTTATAATATTGTCCTTTTATATCCATAAGACTTTTATGATTTCCACTTTCTAATATTTTTCCATCACCAATTACCATAATGCGGTCTGCATCTCTAATAGTAGATAAACGATGGGCTATTAAAAAGCTTGTTCGATTCTTCATTAAAGTTATGAGTGCACGTTGAATATCTTTTTCAGTTTTTGTATCAACGCTGCTGGTTGCTTCATCTAAAATTAAAATAGGACTGTCACACAACACTGCTCGAGCAATGGCTATGAGTTGATGTTGTCCCTGACTTAAATTATCTACAGATGCAGACACAATTGTATGATAACCCTTGGGTAATTTATCTATAAAATCATGAGCATGAGCTATTTTTGCAGCCTTTATTACCTGTTCATCAGTTGCATCCTTTTGTGAGTATCGAATATTATCCATAATTGTGCCAGTAAAAAGACAGGTGTCCTGCAGCACTACTGAAAAACATTTTCTAAGGCTGTCTCGTTTTAAATTTATAATTGGTTCATCATCAATTAAAATTCTACCGCTATCTGCATCATAGAAGCGAGTAAGAAGGTTGACAATAGTGGTTTTTCCTGCACCAGTTTCACCTACTAAGGCAACTGTTTCTCCTGCCTTCACAGTAAAGCTTACGTTCTTTAATATAGGTGTCGATTTGTTGTAAGAAAAACAAACATTTTCAAAAGTTACATCACCCTTTGGATGCTCTATATCAATAGCATTTTCTATATCCTTAGGCTCCTCTGTACTATCAAAAATTTCAAATACACGTTCTGCTCCAGCCAGTGCAGATTGAATAGTATTAAACATACCTGCAACAGAGTTAAGTGGATGTGCAAATTGTTTTGAATAACTTAAAAAACTAACTACAGTACCCACAGAAAGACCGTATTTTACTGATAATAGGCCACCGACAAAAGCAACAATTGTAAAAGTAAGATTATTAATAACATTCATAAGCGGCATCATATATCCAGACCATATCTGTGCCTTAGTGCTGCTTTCATTGAGCTTTTCATTAATCTCCTTAAATTGTTTTAAAACATCCTGCTGCTTACCAAAGGCTTTTACCATTCTTAGACCTAATATATTTTCCTCGATGACTCCATTAAGCGCTCCAAGACTCCTTTGCTGTGCCAAAAAGTAAGCACGGCTTCTTGATGCAATTACACGTGTTAAAAGCGCTACGAGGGGAACACATAATAATACAACAAGGGTAAGAGTCGTATTTAGCTTTATCATCACTATAAAAGAACCCACTAGTGTTAAAACACTTGATATTAATTGTGTGGTAGTTTGTGCAATAGTAGAACTAATATTGTCTACATCATTTGTAATTCTGCTCATTGTGTCACCATGAGAGCGTGTATCATAAAACTTAAGCGGAAGTTTTTGCATCTTTTGAAAGAATTCTCTGCGTAGTTCAAATACAAGCTTTTGTGAAACCTTAAGCATAATAACTCCATTGAGGGATGAGATAATCCAATTTAACGTATATAAGGCTCCAATTATCAATAAAAACCACGTAAGCATTTTTGTATCCACTGTTCTAGTTTCAACTTTAAAGGTGTTAAAGGTTTTTCCTATAAAATAAGGAATTGCAACAGAAATTACTGATGAAATCACTGTAAAGAGCATAGCTAAAAAAATACTTTTAGCCCACCTTATATATATTTTTATAATACGTATTAATGTATACTTTGCATCTTTAGGCTTTGCAGTTGGTGCAAAACGGTTTGGACCTCGGCCTCCTATTTTCCCTCCCATGGACGGTACTTTTACTTCCGTCCTAGAAAACTTTTGTGCCATATCTTATGCCTCCCTACTGCTTTCTATTTGCGTCTTGTAAATATCTCTATATACCTCGCAATCTTTCATAAGCTGATCATGTGTACCATATCCAACTTTTACTCCATTGTCCATAACTAAAATTTGATCTGCAAACATAGCTGTTCCACAGCGCTGAGTAATAGTAATTATAGTCTGTCCTGATTTCTTCGAATTTATATTTTCTCTCACTTTAGCTTCAGTTACTGCGTCTAGTGCACTGGTTGCATCATCTAATATAAGTACAGAAGAATTTTTAAGTATACCGCGAGCTATTGAAACACGCTGCTTTTGGCCGCCTGAAATATTAACTGCAGCACTTCCTAAAAAGCTTTCATAGCCATCTTCCATCTTTCCAATAAAATCCGCTTGTGCCTTATGTGCTGCCTTGCGTATCATTTCATCACTGGCATCTTTGTTTCCCCATCTAATATTTTCGGAAATAGATCCTGAAAAAAGCATAGGTTTTTGTGGTACAATGGCAATATTATCACGGACTAAATCAATATTTAGCTCCTTAATATCACAGCCGTTAATTAAAATTTTCCCGCTGTTCACATCATAAAATCGCAAAAGAAGCCATGCAATTGTGGATTTACCGCTGCCTGTAGGTCCTATTATTGCCAAAGTCTGCCCTCTGTTGATAGAAAATGATAAATCTTTTATTGCAGGCACACCACTGCCGTTAGGGTATGCAAATGTAACATTTTTAAATTCAATGTCACCATTTAATTCTTTCATTCCAGCGTTACTCATAAAATCTCCACCACAGTCCATTATCTCTTTAATACGAGCAGTTGAAGCCTTTGTTCTTACAAAGGTATTAAATATATTTGTTATCATAATTAAAGAAGTAAGAATTTGTGCCATATAAATTGTAAATGCAGTAATATCCCCTGGGTTTGCAAGATTTAAAGAAAACAATCTGCTTCCTATAAGAATTATAATTACTGTACCAATTCCAACTGTAAATGTCATAAGTGGTGATACTAAGGTAATAACTATTTGAGAAGATATACCTTTATGCATTAAATTTAAATTTGCATTTTCAAACTTATCGGTTTCCTTGTCATATGTTCCAAAAGCTTTAACTAAGCGCACTCCTATAAGATATTCCTGTACAACAGAGTTTACTTTATCCATAGCTTTCTGTAATTTATAAAAACGAGGATAGCTAAGCCTCATACTAACTATAATAAGAATTGCAACTACTGAAACAGTGCCGTAAATAATGAGACTTAGCTTAAAATTGATCATACTTGCTAATATAATGCTTCCAACACATGTAATTGGTGCCTTCATAAAAATTCTCATTATTCCATTTACAAACTGTGTAATTTGTGATGTGTCATTAGTCATACGTGTAATAAGGGATCCGCTTTCAATTTTGTCAGTACTTTCTTCTGAAAAATACACAATTTTTTCAAACAAATCATATCTTAAATCTGCTCCCATACGCTGTGATACTTTACTTGCTAAAATATTTCGTGTAACAGCAAAACATGCACCTATAGCGGTAACTAAAAGCATAAGTGATCCCCAATAGTAAACTTCAGAAATTAGCCCATTAGCAATTCCTGCATTAATAATATTTGACATAAGCGTAGGACCTAGCAAGTCACAGATTGCCTCAAATGCAACACAAAAAATAGCTATCAAAAATGGGGACTTATATATTTTAAAATACTTGCTGTATAAGTTCATCTTTATTATTCACTTCTTTCATTTAAAGTACAATTTCCATATAATATTATACATCTTTTTTACTTTCCAAAGCCAATATATATTTCATACACATTTTTATGATATTTACCTATTAATAACAAAGATTAAGAACGGTTAACAATCACTTTATATAACTAAAAATATATCTTATTGAATTTATTACCAACATATGCAATCATATAGTTATCAATTAAATGGAGGTAAAAGCATGTCGCATATAGTTGGAAAGGATGCCTATAAAAGTTTAGAGGAAAGATTAAATAGGTTTCCACAGGGTGCTCCACCATCTGAAACACTTTATAAAATCTTATCCATGATGTTTACTAAAGAAGAAGCAGCCTTAGTTGCAAAGCTGCCTATAAAACCATTTAACATAAAAACTGCTAGCAAGCTTTGGGGAGTTAGTGAATTCAAGACTGAGGGTATCCTTCAATCATTGGCTTCTAAAGCATTAATTTTAGATCTTGAGTGTGAAAATGAGGGAGAGCAAAAATATATGATGGCTCCTCCAATGGCTGGTTTTTTTGAATTTGCCCTGATGAGAGTTGGTACCCATCTCGATCAAAAGGTCCTTAGTGAATTATTTCATCAATATCTTAATGTGGAAGATGATTTTTCTAAGGATTTATTTTGGGGTACAGAAACAAAACTCGGTAGAGCCTTTGTTCAAGAGAGAGTTTTAAATGATGAAAACTCTATAGATATATTAGATTATGAAAAATCAAGTTACATAATAAAAAATGCTAAACACATTGGTGTTAGCACGTGTTACTGCAGACATAAAGCTCATCATTTAGGAGATGACTGTTATGCTCCTATGGAAGTTTGCTTAAGCTTTTCTAGTACCGCTTATACTCTTATAAAACACAATTATGCTAGAAAAATAGATGCTTCTGAAGCCATAGATATTTTAAATATGTCCTATGACTATAACCTAATTCAATGTGGAGAAAATGTTCAAAAACAGCCTAACTTCATTTGTAATTGCTGCAAATGTCATTGTGAAGCATTTATATCTGCAAAGAAATTTGGATTTTTAGTTCCTGTAAATACTACTAGTTATTTGCCTAGCATAAATAAAGATAGCTGTATAGGATGTGGAAGATGTGCTATAGTTTGTCCTATGGAAGCAATTAAAATAAAGGAAACTTCAATAGAAAGCCGTACTTTTAAAACAGCTGAACTTTCCGAAGACCTGTGCCTTGGCTGTGGAGTTTGTGTAAAGAATTGCAAAACTAATGCAATTAAGCTAATTCGCCGAAAGGAAAGTGTTATCACACCTGTGACTACTGTACATAGAGCAGTATTATCTGCAATAGAAAAGGGCCAGCTTCAAAATTTAATCTTTGATAATCAGGCTCATTTAAGTCATAAAGCCATGGCTGCTGTCCTTGCAAGTATCCTTAAACTTTCTCCTGTTCAAAAGGCAATGGCAAGTAAACAAATGAAATCCGTTTATTTAGCTAAACTTCTAGAAAACAGTTAAGATCTTAACTATAACATAATATGAATATTATATAATGCAAAAAATAAAATAATCCGTGGATAACTTCCACGGATTATTTGTTTATCTGGCAACGACCTACT
>NZ_JMFY01000038.1:0-47520 GCF_000765165.1 Clostridium sp. HMP27
GCAGTTGTAAATGAAATTAAGGCTATGCTTCCTTCGGTAGAAATAGTTAGACTAGGTGGAAGTACTAGATATGAAACTTCAATGAGCATATTTAATGAGTTTGATTTAGATACAAAAAATATTGTACTAGCATCAGGTAAGGGATTTGCAGATGCATTATCAGGAAGCCAATTAGCTGTTAAGTTAAACGCTCCAATGGTTCTTGCAGATGAGTCTAATTTATATAAACAGCAATTAAAGTTTGATGAAAAGGCACTTGAAAATTATTATTTATTAGGTGGAACAGGTTCACTTAGTGATAATGTGCAACAATTTGTAGTAATGGATTTGGATAAAGAGTTTTCAGATATGAAGGGGGTTCTTAATAATCTTGCTGAAGCTGTAAAGCTTAGGGATATTGAAATGTATATGGCTGAGATAGATCCAAGTGCTCCTGGATATAAAGATACTAGAGATGTATATACAGAAGTTTTTGCAGCTTTAGCTGAGGAACAAGTAAATATTGAAGCAATCTATGAGTCTATAGATATGATATCAATGACCACTAAGGAAGCAAAAGTTAAGGCTGTAGAAAATGATAAGATAACATACAAAGATCCAGAAACAGGAGAAGATGTTGCGGAAGAAGAATTATATACTATGATAGCAACTTTTAAGAAAGTAAATGGACAATGGAAAATTTACGCGTCTGAAATTATAGAAGAATAAAAATATCTTCAAGAAAACTGCTGAAGGAAGAAATTCAGTGAACGGTTGCATGATTTATAGAAATCTCTGATTTCGTTATAAATTAGCACATCTCAGCAAACTGAGATGTGCTAATTAATTATGCAGAACCTATACGGAAGATTTAACATTAAAAATGTCGTAATATCCTTATTTATGAAGCATGTACTTGTTCCTTGGTTTTAAATTTAGTAATCTCATCTAGTACCTTGCTTGTCATTTCAGTTAAGTTTTGTGCAGTGTTTGCAACATCTAGAGAGGAACCGTTCATTTCTTCAGTTGAAGCTGAGATTTCTTCAGAAGATGCAGATATTTCTTGAGCAACGGAAGAAGAAGCCTCCACCTTTTCTAGTATAACATCCTTGTCTTTATTTATTTCTTCAACAGAATTAGTTATTTGTTGAATTTTAGGAGCTAATCTTTCTATACCCTGTAATATATCTTGGAATGAATCCATGGTGCTTTTTATAACACTAACTTGATTTTTTAATTCGCCGTCCATGGTATCAGTAGTACTTAAAATTGTATTGGAGCTATTTGATATATTGCTTACCAGTGAGTTTATATTATCTGATGAAACCTTTGTTTGCTCTGCAAGTTTTCTTATCTCATCTGCAACTACAGCAAATCCACGACCAGCTTCTCCAGCACGAGCTGCTTCAATAGAGGCATTTAGCGCTAGTAAATTTGTTTGGTCTGCAATTCCATTTATAATACTTGTTATTTCATTTATTTTATGTATATCTTGTCCAAGTGTTGATATTTTTAAAGCAAAATCGTTAAAAGAAGATCCTACATTTCTTACTGAATCAGATAAGAAATTCATATTATCATTACTATCGCTTGCCATAGCATTAAAGTTTTTGGAGGCTACATCAACATCTAATATATCCTGAACAATTTTTTCAAGCTTTTCTCCAAATTGATTTAAAATAGATGTGATAGAGACCAAATCTTGTGCTTGAGAGCCTGTACCTTCAGCTACGTCTTGTATTGCACTTGCTACATTTTCTGATACTGATGTCATTTCTTCAGATATTGCAGCTAAGGAAAGTGATTTTTCATCTATGTTTTTAGAAGTTTCCTTAAAAGACTCAAGTATGGATGAAACATTATCCACAGTTTGCTTAACTGCCCCTGTAAGTTCTCCAATTTCAGATTCGTTTACAGGAAGATTGACATCTACAGAAAAGTCTCCTTTAGATACTTCAATTAAAATATCTCTTAACTTTTTAATAGGGTTTATAAGTTTAGTTGTATAAACGTACACGTTAGCTAAAGTAGATGCAATCAGAGCAAAGGTTAAAATCATTAAAAGTATTATATATCTAGCTAGCACTGCTTCAGCTATTTTTAGCTCTTTGGCTGACTTGTCATCTATGCTATTTTCGAATCTTGTTAGCGCATCTGTTAAAGCATTTGATTCAGTATCATAATTAGAATCGAACATTAATTGACGTGCTTTATTAAAGTCCTTTTGTGCAACTGCCTTAACTGCTTCTTGCTCTATTTGCCTTAATGCATCAGATGATGTCTTAGCTTTTTCAAGTAAACTTAGCTGTTCCTTAGGTATATCAAGTTTTATTAAATTTTCTTTTGCATTTTCCATAGATTTAGTTTGGTTTAATTCTCTCATGTAGTTATCGTAATGTTCCTTTTCACCAAATTGAACATAACTTCTTGCTTCTGATGATAGATAATCAGTTGCATCCCCAAATTTACTTCCTAAGTCTTTGAGCTCCATCCTTTTACTTTGTATAGCTTGTTCTGTTTTAAATGCCATCCTAATAAGTACACCACCGCTAATTAATAAAATTGCAAGGACGATTGCAATAGTGCTTAAAATGCGATTGAGTGTAGATTGTTTCATTGCTTTTTTTCTCATGTTGACAACCCTCTTTTGTAAAAAATTCTTATAATATTGAAGATTATACCATATAGTCCAACAAATAGCTAACTCAAAAAGTAAATTTATTTTTAATATTTGAATATAGTGTATCGCAAAAATAAGATAGGATATTTTTATCAATAATCATCAATTTATTTCTGGAATCTATAGAAAAGATATTAGAGTTTCAATTCAAGGTATAGGGGTAAGGAGAATAGCCAATACTAATTTTGAAGTAAAAAATAGGGGTGATTATTATAAAAACTAAAACTCAAATAATTCAAATATTGGTAATAATAAATTTAGGAATTCTAGCCTTTATTTTATTAGGAAGACTAAGCATTATTCATAAGCTTATGGTAACTATAGCGAAGGCATTTTTAATTCCTCTGTTTATTTCAGCACTGCTATTTTATATAATAAGGCCTCTAAATAATATTTTTATAAAAAAGGGACTTACTCGGGGGAAAGCAAGTTTGCTTTCATTGATAATATTTACATTTATTTTAAGTGGATTGTTATCTTATTTTAGTAAATATGCCTATGGACAATTCGAACAACTTAAAAGACAGATGTGGACAATTTTAAATAATAAAAAGCAAATTGATGGGTTTATGAGTTGGATAAACAGTTTTATAAATGTAGGCAAAATATATGCATTAATAGCAGCTTCTGCTACAAATTACATTCAGCAAATAGGATATAATTTTATGAAAGTTATAGGATATTTTATGAATGCTTTTTCCACAGTATTTCTTATTGTAGTTATAGTGTTTTATATGCTTAAGGATGGAGATAAGCTTAAATATAAGATTTTAAGGATAATACCTATAAGGTATAAAAAGGTTTCAAGTGAAATATTGTCTGAAAGTGATACCATACTTAGTCATTATGTCACGGGCCAAGCAAAGGTAGCATTGTCACTAGCCAGTATGATATTTTTAGGTTATAAAATTATAGGAATGCCCAATGCACTGCTTCTTTCAACCATAACATTTATACTTGCATTTATACCCTTTGTAGGTTTTTTTATTTCAATGATAATTCCTGTGGTTATAGCAATAGGAATGGGATTTCCTATGTTTTTAAAGCTTATAGTTTTATTTGTCATTGTTCAAACTTTAAAGGGAAGAGTTGTAGTACCGTTAGTAATGGCTAAAAGTATGAACATACATCCTTTAACTGATATATTTCTGGTAATAGGAGCAATAGCTATAGGGGGACCATTTACTGCTTTTGCAATAGTACCAATATATGCTATTATAAAGAATATAGTAATGATAGTAAGTGATAAGAAAGCTAGTAACCAGTAACCAGTTTCTAGATTTTAGTGATTGGTTGTGAATAATATATAATAATTCATAAACAACAATTTTGATAGAAATTCAGGTAACTGAATTTTATCTATTAGTAGGCTATAAGTGACATTTTTAATACTGAAAATTCAACATTATCTTAAAAGGAGGAACATATGGGGAAGAAAGTTTATGCAATTAAAGAGGGATATGATTTTGAAAGAAATAGAAAGATAGAAGATTTAATAGTAGGTACTTGGGCTGAATGCTTAAAATATGTTAAGGGTGTTAAGGGCGCTAAATATAAAAGCTTTGAATCCATGGCAGAAGCTAAAGGTTTTTTAACCGACACAAAAAAACTCTTAAAAAAGGGTGAGGATTCCTATCCTTTAGATATACCTCATGCATATGTGGATGGAAGTTTTAATATATCTACAGGTAAATTTGGGTATGGACTAGTAGTGGTTCATGATAATGTGATAGAGTATATAGAAAATGGAGCACCGGAGGATGATTCTAAAAAGGCTTTAAGGCAAATTGCAGGAGAGCTCAAGGCTTCAGTTAGAGCAGTGGAATATGCAGTAGAAAAGGGATATAAAGAAATCGTAATTCTTCATGATTATGAAGGGATTTCCCATCATGCAACAGGATACTGGGAAAGAAGAGACAAATCATCCGAGGAATATTACAATACAATGAATAGTCTTATGACAAATCATAATCTTAAAGTAATTTTTGTAAAGGTAGATAGCCATACGGGCGATCTTTATAATGAAATTGCTGACGAGGAAGCTAAAGTAGCTATAAATATGGAGCTTCCTAAGATTACTTTGAAATGGCTTAAGGAAAATAAAATTAAGGTAGTAAATGAAGAGATTAAAGAGGAGCTTTTAAATATAACATCTCAAAGTGTAGAAGAAAACATCATAGTATTAAATAATAAGATTGAAAAGATTAATCCAGTTAATAATGATGAAAATATAGAGATTATAATATCAAAACTTATTAATGCATATAAGGAAAAGGATATTAACTTACATAAATATATTAGAGGATTAAATAATAGCTTAAAAGATAAAGTGATATTGGAAATGATAAAGAAAATTTAAAGTCTATTAGCACATTTTTAAAAAACTCTTCATATTATATAACGTAACATTTTAAAAATAGGGGTGTAAATGTGAAAAGAAATATGAGGAGTAGGTCTTATCAAGAAATGTACAGGGATGATAACGAAATAAATAAGAGTAAATATGACTTAGGTATGAATAACATGGATGATATTTACAATATTAAGGACATAGGTGATACAGATAACGTAGCTGGAATGAAAGATGTTTACGACATGGACGACATGAATAATATGACTGGAATGAAAGACATATATGATATGGATGATATGAATAATATGACTGGAATGAAAGACGTATATGACATGGATGATATGAATAATATGACTGGAATGAAAGACATATATGACATGGATGATATGAATAACATGACTGGAATGAAAGACATGTATGATATGAATAATATGAATAACATGACTGGAATGAAAGATATTTATGATATGAATGATATGGAAAGCCCAATGATGCATTGCCCAATGCACGGATTACAAGGAGCACAGACAGGTAAGCCAATGTGTCAAATGATGGGTATGCATGACATGCACAACGGAATGTGCCCAATGATGCATGGGATGCATGATATGCATAACGGAATGTGCCCAATGATGCAGGGTATGCATGATATGCACCATGGAATGTGCCCAATGATGATGATGTGCTGCATGCCATGTGGAATGCATCCAATGATGGGAATGCAGGATATGGAACATGAAATGTGCCCAATGATGCCAGATATAAGGGATATATATGACATGAGTGGCTGTTATGATGATTATGAAGACAAATGCCATAAAAAAGAAAAAGATAAGGTTAAGGATAAGAAGTGTAGCTGTGGTATGAAAAATATGCAAAATATGAAAGATATTTATGATAAAGATGATAAGAAATGTGATAAACATGACAAATGTAAAAAACATCGTATGTATGGAATTTATTTAGACGAAGACTAGAAAAAATATCACATTTTTAATGTTGAACGTACCGTATGGGTTCTGCATTTAGGAAAGCGGTTCGCTATGCAAAAAAGCTCTAATATTTCAGAACTTGAATCACCTAAACTTTTTAAACTCGCTATAGCTCAGACAGTAAAAAGTTCTTAACGGTGATTTAAGTTCTAAAATAAAGAACTTCTAATGCTTGCTCAATGCTTTCTACAATGCAGAACCCATACTCTATGCTCAACATTAAAAGTATCATTTAGACTTACCTGACTAAAGGAAAAAATTTCGCTTTGGCGAAATTTCCTCTGGCAGCAGTTCACATTAAAAACGTGGCAAATTCCTTTTTAGACTAGAATTAACAATTGAAAACTTTATGTGAAAGTAATATAATTTTATTAATTTAATAACTTGTGAATTTATTGCACTAATTTATTAAATTAAGGGGCAAAAATTGATAATTATTTGACAAAAAAACTAATGAAATAGGGGGCTTTTTTATGAATGAAATTATTGTAGCAAAATTTGGTGGCAGTTCTTTAGCGGATAGTGAACAATTTAAAAAGGTAAAGTCAATTGTAATGGAGGATTCAAGAAGAAAGTACATAGTTCCTTCAGCGCCGGGAAAAAGATTTAAGGAAGACTATAAGATAACTGATTTATTATATCTTTGTCATGCTCATGTTGAGCAAAACATTTCCTTTGAGGAAGTATTTAATATAATTGAAGAAAGATACATGGGGCTTGTAGAAGAATTAAATCTAGATTTAGATATAAAAAGTGAACTTAATATAGTAAGAGAAAAGGTTAAAAATGGGGCAAGTAAAGATTATACTGCGAGCAGGGGAGAATATCTAAACGGACTTATACTTGCAGCCTATTTAAACATTCCTTTTGTTGATCCTAAGGAATTGATATACTTTAATGAAAAAGGAGTACTTGACTTAGAAGTTACCTTTAAAAGAGTAAGTGAAAAGTTATCAGGAACTCCGGCAGCAGTAATACCGGGATTCTATGGTGCCTTAGAAAATGGAGATATAAAGACATTTTCAAGGGGCGGTTCGGATATAACAGGATCTATAATATCAAGAGGAGTTAATGCGGCTTTATATGAAAACTGGACAGATGTTTCAGGATTCTTAATGGCAGATCCAAGAATAGTAGATAATCCAAGAAATATAGAAAAAATAACTTATAAGGAATTAAGAGAGCTTTCTTATATGGGAGCTACAGTGCTTCATGAAGAAGCTGTATTTCCAGTAAGGGAAGCTGGAATACCTATAAATATAAAGAATACAAATAGGCCTGGAGATAAGGGAACTCTTATAGTTAGTGATGATAACTTTGAAAATACATACAATACTATTACAGGGGTAGCAGGTAAAAAGGACTTTACTGTAATAACAATTGAAAAGACAATGATGAATGCTGAAAAGGGATATTGTAGAAGGGTACTTTCTATCCTTGAAGATCATAATATGGCATTTGAACATATGCCTTCAGGAATAGATAACGTATCTGTAATAGTTTCTAATTCAGAGCTAAATGGAAAGCTTGAGGAAATATTAGAAGAAATAAGATTTAAATGTAAGCCTGATTTTATAGAAGTTCATGGGGATATGGCGTTAATTGCTGTTGTAGGTAAGGTTATGAAAAGAAATGCAGGAATTTCAGCAAAGTTATTTAATGCGTTATATGAAAGTGATGTAAATGTTAGAATGATTACTCAGGGCTCCAGTGAAATAAATATAATTATAGGGGTTGAAAATGGAGACTTTGAAAAAGCACTAAAAGTTATATATGAAGCGTTTTAATTTTTGATGTTTAATGGTGTGAGGCATGAAATTTGCATCTAGGAAAGCGATGCACTTCGTAAAAAGTCTAATATTTCTA
Organism: Clostridium sp. HMP27; assembly: GCF_000765165.1. Taxonomy (NCBI): domain Bacteria; kingdom Bacillati; phylum Bacillota; class Clostridia; order Eubacteriales; family Clostridiaceae; genus Clostridium; species Clostridium sp. HMP27. The sequence goes on from NZ_JMFY01000038.1 coordinate 7,871, forward strand.
AAGTTGAAAACTCCTAAACCTTCTAAACTCGCTAAAGCTCAAACAGTAGAAGGTTTTTAACGGATTTTTCAAATTTAGAAATAAAGACTTTTTAATGCTTGTTCAATGCTTTCTACGATGCAAATTGCATACTATAATTCAACATTAAAACATGGTTAGTGACTACTGAAGGAGGAAATTCTGTTCGTACAGAATTTCTTTTAACCAGAAAAATTCATCAAACTCCTGTTAATCAGTACCTCAATTCTAATAAATATCATATTATGTTATGGTAACAAAATTATAGGGCGGTGTTTAAATGAAGATAGGGGTAACAGCGGATACCCATTTGAGTAAGCATCCTGAAAAAATAGAAGAGATGATAAAGAGATACTTTTCTGATGTGGATTTAATTATTCATTTGGGGGACTTTACCTCAATTGAGGTGCTTCATAAAATGCAAAAGTATAAAAAGGTTATTGCAGTTTACGGGAATAATGATAAGGGAAAACTTACAGAAGAACTTAAGCAAAGTGAAATAATAAACATAGAGGGTTATAAAATTGGACTTTATCATGGTCATGGTTCTGGGGAAAGTACCATGGATAGGGCATACAATGAATTTGAAAAAGATAAGGTAGATATAATTATATTTGGACATAGCCATCAGCCCATTATAAAGACTAAAAAAAAGATACTTCTAATAAATCCAGGATCTCCAACTAAAAAATTTAAGGAGAGATGGTACTCCTATGTGCTTCTTGAAATTACTAAGAAAAACATAGAAGCAAAGGTTGTATTATATAATTAAAATGAAAAAGCACTAATCTATAGTTGAGATTATGTGCTTTTTTATATTTATCATTTCTTAATGTTTAATTATCCTTTTCTTGGGAACAATAAAGTTTGTTAATATATTCATAAATAAGTTGTTAAATTTAAGTCAAAGTATAGCATAATATTGTACTGGTAAGTACAAGTAGTATAGCACATTGATATAATTCAAAAAAAATATGTTATGTAAAACGTTGACATTGAATATATAATATTATATAATTTAGTAAACCGGTTTAGTAAATCGGTTAAGTATGGTTAGGTGGGTGAATACTTAATGAAAAATAGTATTTGTGTACTGGGAAGTCTTAATATGGACATAGTGCTTAAAGTTGAAAGAATGGTTAGAAGCGGAGAGACAATACTTGCTAAGGGATTTGATAAAATTCCAGGGGGTAAGGGTGCTAATCAGGCAGTAGCAGCAAGAAGACTTGGAGCTAACGTATATATGGTAGGCAAAGTTGGAAACGATGACAATGGCAACAGCCTAGTTGAAGCTCTTAAAAATGATGATGTAAACTTAGAATATTTATATACAGATGAAAAAGAACCTACAGGAATGGCGATAATACCTGTAGATGATGAAGGAAATAACTCAATTATAGTAGTTTCTGGATCAAATATGGCTATAACTAGTGAGGATATTAAAAAATCAGTAAAAGCTATAATAAATTCAAAGGTGCTTATAACTCAATTTGAAACACCAGTTGAAGTAAGTATAGAAGCATTTAAAATGGCAAAGGAAAATGGAGTTATAACTATATTGAATCCAGCGCCAGCAAGAAAGGTTCCGGAAGAACTTTTAAAATATACAGATATAATTGCTCCAAATGAAACGGAAGCATACGAACTTACAGGAATAAAAGTGGATAGTGAAGATACAATAAAGGAAGCTGCTAAAACTTTTTTAGATAAGGGAGTTAAATTTGTATTAATAACTTTAGGGGAAAGAGGAGCAGCACTTATTTCAAGGGATGAATTTTGTATAGTTCCAGCTCATAAGGTTAAGGCTATAGATACAACTGCAGCAGGAGATAGTTTTATAGGTGGTGTGGCAACAAAACTTTGTGATGAGGAAAGCTTAAACTATGCAGTTTTGATAAAAGCAGTAACTTTTGCAAATAAGGTTTCTTCAATAGTAGTACAAAGAAAAGGAGCTCAAACCTCACTACCTACACTTGAAGAAGTAATGAAAGCTTAATTATTATTAGATATGGGAGGAACACTGATGAAAAAGACCCCATTATTAAACAGCGAAATATCAAGAGTTATATCTCAAATGGGTCATACAGATAGTATTGCCATAGGAGATGCAGGTCTTCCGATACCTAACTCAGTTGAAAGAATAGATTTAGCGGTTATAAAGAATTTACCAACATTCATAGATACATTGAAGGCAATTTTAACTGAACTTGAAATAGAGGAAGTTGAAATTGCAAGAGAAGTAAAAGATGCTAGCCCTGAAGTTTATGAAGGTATAGCAAAGGAAATAGGAAACGCAAAAATTACATGGATAAGTCATGAAGAGTTAAAGGAAAACTTAAAAAAATGTAAGGCAGTAGTTAGGACAGGAGAGCAGACACCATATGCCAACATAATTTTAAAATCTGGCGTAGTTTTTTAAAGGGGGAAATGATTATGGAAAATAAGACACCTCTATTGGAAATGCAAAATATATCAAAATCGTTTCCAGGGGTAAAAGCCCTTCAAAATGTAAACTTAAAAGCTTATGGTGGAGAAGTAATGGCTCTTTTAGGTGAAAATGGGGCAGGTAAATCCACGCTTATGAAGATTTTAAGTGGTGTATACACAAAAGATGAAGGAAAAGTTTTTATAGAAGGTAAAGAAGTAAATGTAACAGGCATAAAAGATGCTGAAGCTTTAGGTGTATCTATAATACATCAAGAATTAAGCTTACTTCCGAATCTTACTATATATGAAAATATATTTTTGGGAAATGAAAAATATAATGGTATTTTTAGAAAATTAGACAAGAAATATATGATAGAAAAGAGCAAAGAGCTTTTAAGTAGAATTGGATTTACTACAGATCCAAGTACTATGACATCCGACTTAACTGTAGGTGAAATGCAGATGATAGAGATAATAAAGGCTGTATCCAAGAATTCTAAAATAATAATTATGGATGAGCCAACTACTGCACTTACAGATGTGGAGACAGAAAAGCTATTTGAAGTTATAGAAAAGTTAAGAAGTGAAGGAATAGCAGTAATATATATATCTCATAGAATGGATGAAATATTTGCAATATGTAATAGAGTAACAGTTTTAAGAGATGGACAGTATGTTGGAGAGGCAATGGTAAAGGACGTAGATAAGGACAGCCTTATTGCTATGATGGTAGGAAGAAAACTTGAAGAGCAATTTCCTTATAGAGAAGAAAAAAAGGGAAATGTAGTTTTAAAGGTTGAGAACTTAAGTTACAAAAATAAAGTAAAAGATGTTTCTTTTGAAGTTAAAGCTGGAGAAATAGTAGGGTTTGCAGGGCTTATGGGATCTGGTAGAACTGAGACTGCAAAAACTATATTTGGAGAATACAGAAAAACTTCAGGTGAAGTATATATAAATGGAGAAAAGGTTAATATAAATTCTCCCAAAGATGCTATAACACATGGAGTAGCATATCTTTCTGAGGATAGAAAGAAAGAAGGATTAGTGCTTAATATGACTGTTGGAACAAACATGACATTAAGCAACCTTAAAAAGTATGAAAATACATTTAAGAGAATAGACACTAAGGAAGAGCTTAGAGAAATTAAGGAATATATAGAAAAACTTTCAGTAAAAACTCCTTCTCATGCTCAAATGATGAAAAATTTAAGTGGTGGTAATCAACAAAAGGCAATAATTGCAAAATGGATCATGCTATCACCTAACTTACTTATAGTGGATGAACCTACAAAGGGTATAGATGTAGGTGCTAAAAAAGAAATTTATGAAGTTTTAAATGAGCTTAAAAAAGAAGGAAAAGCAATAATTATGATTTCTTCAGATATGGCAGAAATACTTGGTGTAAGTGATAGAGTTATTGTAATGAGCGAAGGAAGAGTTACAGGAGAACTAAGCCGCAGGGATGCAACCCAGGAAAGCATAATGAAATATGCAGTAGGAATTAAAGAGTAATCAGTTGTTAATAACTAATGATTAGTGAAAAGGAAAGGGGAAGAACTGATGAATAAGGATGTAAAGAGCACGCTTTTGAAGTTTAAATCATTACTTGGATTAATAGTTCTTTGTGTGATTATATCAATTGCAACTCCAAGATTTTTAAATATAAATAATATATTAAACGTATTAACTCAGGTTTCTGTTAATGCAATACTTGCAATAGGAATGTCTTTTGTAATACTTACTGGAGGAATTGACCTTTCTGTAGGATCAACTTTGGCACTTGCAGGAGCAATAGCAGCAACTTTTGCTAAAGGAGCGGGTGGTGGAATATTAGTTCCACTCTTAATAGCAATTGTTTTAGGAGCTATAATAGGACTTTTTAACGGTGTATTTGTTTCAAAGGGTAAAATGCAGGCATTTATCGTTACATTAGCTAGTATGACAATATTTAGAGGAGCAACTTATGTATACACTAATGGTACTCCGATATCAGGGATTTCTGGAAACTTCATAAACATAGGAAATAAAAAAATAGCAGGAATTCCAATGCCGGTTCTTATAATATTTTTAGTGTTTATAATAGCTTGGTACATTTTAACTCAAACAAGATACGGAAGATATGTATACGCACTAGGCGGAAACGAAGATTCAGCAAGGCTTTCAGGTATAAATACTGACAAAGTGAAAACACTAGTATATGTAATAAGTGGAATTACTGCAGCACTTGCAGGAGTTATAGTTACCAGCAGAGTAGGTTCTGCTTCACCGAATGCTGGAGCAGGTTTTGAATTAGATGCAATAGCAGCAGTAGTACTTGGAGGAACAAGCCTTTCAGGTGGAGAAGGTTCTATAACAGGAACTTTAATAGGTGCTATGATAATAGGGGTTTTAAATAATGGATTAAATCTTATGAATGTTTCTCCATATTATCAGTCTATCGTAAAAGGTGCAGTAATATTATTTGCTATATTACTTGATAAGAGAAGTAAAAAATAATTAAAAAATAAATAAATGGAGGAGTTTAAAATGAAAAGAACAAAGGTAAAAATGCTTTCACTTGCTCTAACAGGAATACTTATGCTAGGAGGACTTACAGGCTGTGGACAGCAAGCAGGACAGAAAAAAGATAGTAAGAAAATTGGTCTTGCAATATCAACTTTAAACAATCCTTTCTTTGTATCTATGAAGGAAGGCGCTGAAAAGAAGGCTAAGGAACTTGGATATGAATTAGTTGTTTTAGATTCTCAAAATGAAGCAGCAAAAGAAAGATCTAATATTGAAGATTTAGTACAGCAGGGAGTTGCAGCAATAATTGTTAACCCAACAGATAGTGATGCAGTAGTAAATGCTATAAAAGTTGCAAATGATGCAGAAATTCCAGTACTTACTGTAGATAGAAAGTCAAATGGTGGAACTGTAGCAACTCATATAGCTTCTGATAATGTTAAGGGCGGACAAATGGCAGCAGAATTTATACTAAATAAATTAGGTGGAAAAGCAAACATAGTTGAACTTCAAGGAATACCAGGTGCTTCTGCAACAAGAGATAGAGGTACAGGATTCCACAAGGGAGTAGACAATAAAGCTGGAGTTAAGGTTGTATCAAGCCAGCCAGCAGATTTTGATAGACAAAAAGGATTAAGTGTTATGGAAAACATAATACAGGCTACTCCAAACTTTGACGCTATATTTGCTCACAATGATGAGATGGCATTAGGTGCTTTAAAGGCATTAAAGGGTAAAAAGGCTTTAGTTGTAGGATTTGATGGAACAGCAGATGCTATAAAAGCAGTGGAAGCTGGAGAAATGGCAGCTACAATTGCACAACAGCCAGATCTAATGGGAACTATGGCTATTGAAAATGCAGTTAAAGTTATAAACAAAGAAAACGTGGCAAAAGAAATACCAGTAGATTTAAAAATTGTAGAAAAGAAATAATTTAGCAACTAGTGGAGGTACTAGGTTCTAGGAATAAGGAGATAGGAAATGTAGAAAGTTTTTATATGGAAACTTTCATCCAGTCCTAAACCCTAAGTCCTAATTCCTAGTACCTTTTTACGATATAGAAGATTATATATTTTTATACTATATGGTGTAATTAATTTGTACAAATGGCTTATTGTGTTATAAAATAAATTAGAATCTATAAATTTATTCAGGGGTTTACCATAACTAGTAACTATTAATTTTTAACTATTAACTAGAACAAGAGGGGTTTTTATGAAGAAAATTACAATGAAGGATATAGCTGAAATGGCTAAGGTATCTAAGACCACTGTATCCATGGTTTTAAATAATAGAGAAACAAACATAAGTGAGGAAACTAAAAATAGGGTATGGGAAATAGCAAACAAATATAATTATATTCCTAATTCTGTTGCAAGAAGCTTAAGCACAAAGAGAACAAATACTATAGGAATAATTTTACCAGATATAACAAACCCATTCTTTTCTGAAATTGCAAGGGCAATAGAAGATGGGGCAGGGAGCTTAGGGTATAATGTAATATTCTGCAATACAGACAATGAGGAAGAAAAAGAAAATAGATATACGCAGCTTCTTATAAGTAAGCTTGTGGATGGCGTTATACTTATTTCAGGTGGAGAAGGATATCAAAGTATAAAAGTATTAAAAGATAATAATATTCCCTTTGTAGTGGTGGACAGACATATAGAACTTGAAGAAGAACATTACGGAGTGTATGTTTTAAACAAAGAAGGAATACGAAGAGGAATGGAGTATTTATATAATAAAGGAAAGAAAAAAATAGCCTTTGTAAAGGGACCTTATGGATTAAAGACCTCTGAAGAAAGGTTTTTAGGATACAGGGAGTGTATGGATCTAAAAGGATTCTATGATGAAGCTTTAGTGGCACAAGGAGACTTTACTATTGAAGGTGGAATAAAAGCTACAGAAGAGATATTAAGTAAAAATGAAAATGTAGATGCTATATTTTATAGCAATGATATAATGGCTTGTGCAGGCATAAAATACCTTATAAAGAAAGGTATAAGAATACCCGAAGATATAAGTGTAATGGGATTTGATAATATAACCTTAGCAAGTTTTTTTGAGCCAGAACTTACAACCTTAGCACAACCAATATATTTAATGGGAAGGGAATCCTGTAAAATGCTTATAGATTTAATCCTGGGAAATCCTATAGATAAAAATCAGATATACTTTGAAACAGAACTTATTGTTAGGAAGACAGTTTAGTATATATAATACTTAGTTAGTTTAGTTTAAAGACTAATTATTAAATGAAAAGGAGGAGATAAATGTGTTTGAATGGAAAGAACAATATGACACTGGAGTTAATGCAATAGATAAGGAGCATAAAAGGCTTTTTGAAATAGGAAGTCAAATATATGCTTTAGCTAAAAATGATAATTATATTGATTACTATGATAAAATAATGGATCTTATAGAAGAACTTAAAAGTTACACTGTATATCATTTTAATAATGAAGAAAAAATAATGAAGCTTTATGAATATCCTAAATATGATGAGCAAAAAGACATGCATTATAAGTTTATACAAAAGATTAATAATTTAGACTTAAAGGCAATAGATGCAAATCAACAAGGATCAATCTTAGAACTTCTAGAGTTTGTATGTAAATGGATAGAAAGCCATATATTAAGGGAAGATGTTCAGATAAGAGATTATTTACAAGATTTAAAAACGGGAGTAAAACTTAAACTAGGCAAAAGATACTAACTAATAATATGGAGGGTACTGTGCTGAATTTTAATAATGAGCTAGCTAGCTGTAATGAAAAGCAACTTTCAATAGTACAGGAATTAGATAAAAATGTACTGCTATTGGCTTCAGCAGGGACGGGAAAAACCAGAACATTATGTCTAAGAATTGCAAATATATTAGAGAAAAAAAGGGCAGAGGCAGAAGAAGTATTATGCTTAACCTTTACAAATAGAGCATGCAGGGAAATGACAGAAAAAATAAGTGAAATGCTTGGAAAGATTGGGCAAAGCGTAAAAATAAAAACCTTTCATAGTTTTTGCTTTGATATAATAAAAGAAGAGGCAAAGGAACATACAGATATACCTTCTGATTTTATAATATATGATGAAGAGGACACAAAGGAAGTAATAGGGGAGTTTAATATAAATAAATTCCCTGTAAATTCTATTCAATCCTTTATAAGAGAAGTTAAAGAAAAAAAGGCTATTTATAAACAAGGCACTTATGAGGAAATAATAGCTTCATTATATAAATATGAAATAGAAAAGATAAAATCCATATGTGTAGATAATAACTATAAGGTAAGACTCGATATGGTAAAGTATATTGAAACCTATGGGGCTAAATTTATAGAAGCTTATAATGGAAGACTTTCAGAAAGACATGCAGTGGATTTTGATGATCTTTTATTGAACTGCAATGAACTATTTTTACAGGAAAAGATAGTAGAAAAATGGAGAAAAAAATTTAAGTATTTACATATAGATGAAGTTCAGGATACAAGTGAGCTGGAATATAATATCATTTGTAAATTGTTTAATGGAAATAACATTTTGATGTGTGGTGATAAGTTTCAAACCATATATGCTTGGCGAGGATCTAATCCAGAGATTATACTTAAGAAATTTAAAGAAGATTACATCCCTACATTTGTTGCTTTCGATGAAAACTATAGAAGCAGCGAAACACTTTTAGATGCTTCCTATGGATTTTTAAAAAATGCTTTTAATGAAGAAGTAAGTGAAATATATAAAGATGGCATAGAATCTAAAGTAAGTTTTACAGGAGATAAAATTAAACTTAAAATTGCTTCAGATTTTAATGAAGAAGCTAAGTGGATTTTTCATAATATAAGCGATCTTAAACAGCAGGATGTAAAAAAAATTGCAATACTTACCAGAGGAAATAGAACAGCTAAGGACTTAAGTTCCATTTTTACTATGATTAATGCAAGCAGTCCAAAGGAAAAAAGGTTAGAGTTTTTGCTTGTGGATGATTTTAAATTTTTTAGACGACAAGAAATTAAGGATATACTTTCTTATTTGAAGTTAATTAAAAATCCCTTTGACTATACAAGTCTTAGAAGAATAATTAAAAGATTTGTAAAAGGGGTAGGAGATAAGAGCATAGAAGAAATAGAAAGTAAGGATGCTAAGGCGCTGGGGATTAGGCTTACAGATTTTATAAATAGCTTTACACTAGACTATGGAGATCCCTACAGACCACTTTTGGATGGCCTAAGTGAGGGAAATGTAGTTATATTTGATGTGGAAAGCACGGGAGTGGATACTGAAAAGGATGAAATAATTCAAATATCTGCAGTGAGGATAAATGATGAAGGTAAGATACTAGATAAATTTGAAAGGTTTTTAACACCTACAAAAGGCGTTGGAACTTCCTATGATGTTCATGGATTTAGTGATGACTTTTTAAGGGAAAATGGGGAACCTAAAGAAAAGGTTTTAAGAGAATTTAAAGAATATGTGCAGGATAGAATTGTACTTGGACATAATGTATCCTATGACATAAATATTTTTAGTAGCGAGCTTAAAAGGTTAGGATTAGGATATGCAGAATTCATAACTTATTTTGATACATTGGACTTAAGCAGAAGATTTTATCCAAGACTTAAAAATCATAAGCTTGAAACCTTAAGTAATTTATTTGATACGGAAGTAAAATCTAGCCATAATGCTATAGATGATGTACTTGCAACTAAAGATGTACTTTTAAACATCTTAACAGATAAGCTTTTACCTATTTTAGATGAAAGAGAAGAATTTTATAGTAGATATAGTGAAAGGTTTATGGAGCTGTGCGATGATATTAATGATTTAAGGGAAGAAGCAAAGATTGCAAGAACCTTTGATATCATTACACACATAGTAAATATTTCAGGAATAAAGGATGTATATAGTAAAGAGCCTCAAAGAATTGAAAACGTAAGGAATCTTTACCTCATAGCTAAAGAGGGAGATAATGAAATAATGGCACCAATGGAGGCTTTAGCAGAATTTTTAAAACTTACAGCTCTTTCAAATACTGAAATAGAAAGCATAACTTCAAAGAGGCCTAAAATTCCAATTATAACAGTGCATCAAGCTAAGGGAGCAGAGTTTGATCATGTATTTCTGGCAGGACTCCAAGAAATGATATTTCCAAGTTACCAATCAGTAAAGTCTGGTGACTTAAGAGAAGAGGCAAGAACCTTTTATGTAGCCATGACTCGCGCTAAAAAAAATTTATATTTGAGTGCTTCAAGAAATGGTGGCAAAAAGCCAAGTAGGTTCTTAGAAATGATACCAAGCGAGTTTGTTGATAACAATTAATTTTTATTGAAATTTCACTAAGGTGAAATTTCTTCCTTTAGCAGTTTCAGTGATATTTTTAATGTTGAATTATAGTATGGGATTTACATTGTAGAAAGCATTGAGTAAGTATTAAAAGGTCTCTATTTCTGAACTTAAAATATCGTTAAGAACCTTCTACTGTGTGAGCAAAGCGAGTTTAGAAGGTTTAGATATTTTAAGGGCAGAAATATTAGACCTTTTTTACGAAACGAACGCTTTCTTAAATGTAAATCTCATACGGCCCATTCAACATTACCTTAAAATGTCTATATTATTAATCAATAGGGTAGTCAAATTTATCTGGGTAATTTAAAAACAGATCATAGTCTCCTCGTGTAAGATTGTCACCAGCATATCTATTTTGAGGTACTGTTACGCTAGTTCTTCTAGTTGAAAAATCTCCATCTACGTCAAAGGCTTCTATGGCAACTTCGATAGCCCTGTCAGGTCTAATCCTTACTCTGCTTAAAGGAATTACATAGGATGTAGCATTTTTACTTAAAGTAGTTATATAATTTGCATTTGCAAATAAGTTATATCCATTTAAGTCTATGTCAGGATTCTTATCCCATGAAACATAAATATTTTTGCTATCCATAGTTGCGCGAAGCCCAGAAACTGGTACAGGAGGTCTTAAAAGGTCTATGCTATCAGGGCCCCAGTTTAGATCCACAGGATTATCTACTCCATTAATTCTTCCGTCTTCTGTATACTGCCAAATCCTCCATCTAGTCCATCCACCAGCATCTCTAGGAATTGGAGGATTTCCTGGAATGCTTGTATACATTGCTATCCATAAGGGCATATCCTTAAGTATAAATCCACGTCCAGGAATATAGAAATTATTATAAATTTCAATAAAAAAAGCACCTGTATAGATCATAAGTTTTCTTCTAGTCAATCTTTCAAAGGTTTTTCTAAATCTATCTACCCAGTTAAGTAAAACAGAAGTAGGTATAGACCCATCAATAGGGGTTTCTACGTCAACTACAGGAAATAAATCCCCATAATCATTTTCACCAAAGGCTGCTTCTAAGGTATTTGCAAAATCAGTAGCCTGGAGTTCGGCAGTTCTTAAATCATAATTTGGAAGTGCATAATGATATGCGCCAACGGGGATTCCAAATTGTCTAGCACCTTTTGCAAATTCAAAGAACTTCCTATCTATCCTAAAAAATCCGCTGCCAGAGCCTGACGCTCTAAGATATAAAAAGTCTACAGTTCTAGCTAATACTTGAAAATTTACACCTTGACTAAATTCATTTATGTCTGTGCCAAAAAGGCTTTTATCAGTTCTAGGTTGCATTATTTCCTCCAAAAAAAGTTCTCTTACTTATTATATTAAGTTAACTAGCATAAGGTGACATATTTTAAGTGTAAAATATTAGATATTTGATTTTTAATAGTAGGCAGAAAGATGTGAATTACTATAAATAGGATAAATGCAAATAATATATTAAAATGAAATAAGAAATTATATTAATTGAGAAAGGAAGTATATATTATGGATATCAGCGTGGTAAAAATAGAAACCTTCATTCCAAAGGAATATGTAGATAAGTTAAGGGAAGCCTTAAACGAAATTGCAGCATTAAGCATCGGAGGAAATTATGATAACTGTATGGCAATTTCAAAGGTAACAGGATATTGGAGGTCGCTTAAAGGCGCAAATCCATTTGAAGGAGAAGTAGGAGAGCTTTCCTGTGAAGAGGAGTGTAAAGTGGAATTTTGTTGTCTTATAGAGGTGGCAAAACAAGCAGTGGAAACAATAAAAAAGGTTCACCCTTACGAAGTTCCTGTAATAAATGTTATACAGTTAATCAATTTTTAATGTTGAACATCCCACAGAGAATTTGCATTTATGAAAACGTTCATTTCGCAAAAAAGGTCTAATATTCCTGAAGTAAAAATATCTAAACCTTCTAAACTCCCTCTGGTCAGACAATAGAAGGTTATTAACGATATTTTTACTTCAGAAATAAAGACCTTTTAATGCTTACTCAATGTTTTCTACAATGCAAACTCCCTGCTTGTGTTCAACGTTAAAAATATCATTCATGCTTATATTCATTTAATTTATTTATTCTTGAAAGTACAACTTCGCGTTTAACCATAATTTTATCTCCTAAAATATTCACCTTTTAATAGTAAGGAAGAAAGACTAGTTAAGCAAAAAGCATCTACCTCTTTCTTAAAAAGCTTTGCCTTGTTTTAATTATTGATTTTTCGTAAATACTAACCATAGATTGATAATATGCATGCAAAACTAATACATATGCAAGATAGATCAATGAAAATAGAGGTTGTAATAAATATACGAGGAGGCAAAGTAATGAAAAAAGGAATAGCTGCATCTAATGGATATGCTATAGGTCAAGTATTTATAAAAGAAAATAGGGAAATTTCTATAGTAGAAAGAGTTATAGAAGATTTAGAGGAAGAAAAAAGCAGATTTCAAAATGCTATAGAAAGTTCAAAAGAGCAATTAACAAAGATAAAAGAAAAAGCAGAAAAGGAACTAGGAAGTGACAAAGCAGCAGTTTTTGAAAGTCATATTATGCTTTTGGACGATCCAGAATTTACCGGAGCTGTTGTTATGAATATAGAGTCAAGCAAGATAAATGCTGAAAAGGCTTTAAGTGATGTTATAGAAATGTATATGGAGATTTTTGCTGCCATGGAAGATGAATATATGAGGGAAAGAGCAGCAGATATAAAAGACGTTGGAAATAGAATATTATCTAATTTGGCAGGAAGGGGAGAAAATACATTAGAGGATTTAAAGGAAAACACAGTAATTGTAGCCCATGATTTAACTCCTTCTGATACTGCTAGTCTTGATAGAAGTAAAGTTATTGGATTTATAACCAATATAGGTGGAAGAACATCACACAGTGCAATAATGGCAAGAACTTTAGAAATTCCTGCTGTTCTAGGTCTAAATGATATAACTGAAAGCGTTAAGAACGGGGATATAGTAATTGTAGATGGATACCAGGGAGTAGTTTTAATTAATCCAAATGAAGATACTATACTGGAATATAGAAAGAAAAAAGAAACTTATGAGAAAGAAAAAGAAGAACTTAAAAAGCTGATAAATGTAGTAACCGTCACTAAGGCTGGAAAGCACGTAGAAGTTGCAGGAAATATAGGTAAGGCAGAAGATATCCATCAAGTACTAGAAAATGGAGGAGATGGCGTAGGATTATTTAGAACAGAATTCTTATATATGGATAGAAATGATATGCCATCGGAAGAAGAACAATTTGAATCATATAAATATGTTGCTGAGAAAACAGAAGGTAAACCAGTGGTTATAAGAACACTTGATATAGGGGGGGATAAAAAATTACCATACTTACCACTACCAAATGAAATGAATCCATTCTTAGGCTATAGAGCTATAAGACTTTGCTTAGATAGAAAAGATATATTTAAGATACAATTGAGAGCATTACTTAGAGCATCCGCCTTTGGTAACATAAAAATAATGTTCCCAATGATAGCTTCATTAGAAGAATTCGTAGATGCAAAAGAATTACTTAAAGAATGTATGGATGAGCTAAGAAAAGAAGGAAAGAATTTTAATGAAGGGCTAGAAGTTGGAATAATGGTAGAAATACCTGCTGCAGCTATTTATTCAGATGAGCTTGCAAAGCATGTTGACTTCTTCAGTATAGGAACTAATGACTTAATTCAATACACTTTAGCTGCTGATAGAATGAATGAAAAAGTTTCATATTTATATAATCCGAAACATCCTGCAGTTTTAAGATTGATAAAGATGACAATAGAAGCAGCGCATAAAGAAGGAAAATGGTGTGGAATGTGTGGAGAGGCAGCGGGAGACGAAGATATGATACCAATTCTTGTTGAATATGGACTTGATGAATTTTCTATGAGCGCAACTTCCATATTGAAAGCAAAACAAATTATAATGAACAATTAGTATAAATGGCTCAAGGAGAATAATAGGAGGTATCATTATGAAAAAATTATTTGCTGTTTTGCAAAAGATAGGTAAATCATTAATGCTGCCAGTATCTGTTTTACCAGCAGCAGGATTACTATTAAGATTTGGTCAACCAGACTTATTAAATCTACCATACATGGCGCAAGCAGGAGATGCTATATTTAGCAATCTTCCAATGATTTTTGCAGCTGGAGTTGCTATTGGTTTCACTGGTGGAGAAGGTGTTGCGGCTTTAGCTGCTGTTGTAGGTCAATTTGTTTTGCAAGCTACTATAAAGGTAGCAAGTGCAAGCTTTGCAGCAGTACTAGCTGCAAAGCTTGCGGCTGAACAAGGAGTAACATTAGAAGCATTTATGAAAACAGCAGCCTATGCTGATGTAGTTTCAAAGACAACTATTAATATGGGGGTTTTTGGAGGTATATCAATAGGCTTAATATCAGGTGCTCTATATAATAGATTTCATGATATAAGGCTGCCACAGGTTCTTGGTTTTTTTGGTGGAAAGAGATTTGTACCGATAATAACTTCTCTTGTAGCTTTAGTATTTGGAATTATTGGAGTTAGTATTTGGGCTCCAATTCAAAATGGAATAAATGTATTTTCACAATGGGCATCAACTTCTATATTAGGGCCAGCGTTTTATGCAGCAGGAAAGAGATTACTGATTCCAGTAGGATTACATCATATGTATTATCCAGCCTTTTTATATCAATTTGGAGAATATGTATCAAATGGAGTAACTTATTTTGGTGATTCTCCAAGATACTTTCATGGTGATCCTACTGCAGGATACTTCATGGCTTCAGAGTTTCCAATATTGATGTTTGGTCTTCCAGGAGCTGCTTTAGCTATGATTGCAGCAGCTAGGAAGGAAAATAGAAAAAAGGTATCTGGTATGATGATTTCAGCGGCATTTGTAGCTTTCCTCACAGGGATAACAGAGCCAATTGAGTTTTCATTTATATTTGTAGCACCTATGTTATTTGTTTTTCACGTTGCAGCTGCATTTTTATCTGGTATTATTACAAGTTTACTAAATATTAGACTCGGGTATACATTTTCGGCTTCCTTTATTGATTATCTATTGGGATTTAAATTTGCAGGTAATCCATGGTTAATGTGGTTAGTTGGGCTAGCTTTCTTTTCATTATATTTTGCAGTTTTTTATTTTACAATTAGGGCTTTAAATTTAAAAACTCCTGGTAGAGAAGATGAGGAAGAAGCAGTAGTAGCTCCTATAAATGCTAAAGGTAGTGAAAAAGCTGCAAGGGTACTAGAAGCAATAGGAGGAAAAGAAAATATAGAAGTTCTGGATGCTTGTATCACAAGGCTTAGGCTTACTTTAAAGGATCCATCAAAGGTTGATAAAGGTACGTTAAAAGCACTTGGGGCAGCGGGAATATTAAATGCAGGAAATAGTGTTCAAGTTATTTTTGGAACAGAGGCAGAAAAAATTAAGGATAATATAAAAGCTATTATAGCAAATGGAAGTCATGCAAAACCATGCAATGACGAGATAAAAGAAGAACTTGGGGAAGTAGCTATTGATGATAATAGAAAGACTAGTAAAGGTTCTTATTCATTATATAACCCAATTGATGGTGAAATTGTTGAACTAGAAAAGGTTCCAGATGATGCTTTTTCACAAAAGATTTTAGGAGATGGTTTTGCAGTGGTGCCTTCTGGAAATAAGGTATATGCTCCAGCTAGTGGAGAAATAACAGTATTGTTCCCAACTAAACATGCTGTAGCAATTACAACAGAAGAAGGATTAGAAATTCTAGTTCATATAGGCATAGATACAGTTAACTTAAATGGGGAAGGCTTTACATCTCATGTTAAACAAGGTGATAAAGTTAAAAAGGGAGATTTATTAGTATCTTTTGATACTGAGTTTGTTGAAAAAAATGCAAAGAGTTTAATTTCCCCAATAGTTATAACGAATATGGAAAAGGTAGAAAGCATTACAGTTGACTTCTCTAAGAAGAAAGCTATGGAAGAGGTTGCAAAAATTATATTCAAATAAGATTTATATAAGAAGTATTAGAGGAGAATCCATATTATTTTTCTCTAGTACTTCTTTATTTTATTTATGCCTGTAATAAAGTCCTTGGTTTTCTATAATAGCACTGATTTATTCCCATTCTAATATTATATATTACAACAATAAATACGCTAAAAATTAAGAAACAATAATGCTAAAAGTTAGGAGGAAAATTTATTATGGGAAGATGCTATGATGGAAATCTATTGGAGAATTCAAGCTTTGAAACAGGCTTAACTGGTTGGACAGTAAATAATGTAACTATATCAGGAGATCGCCCATTTGAAGGGGTAGCTACAGCTAGAATGGGCCAGACAACTGCCAGTATGTTTCAAGATGTTTTACTAGATAGAATTTGTAGAAAACCTTTATTTTTAAGCTTTGAAATGCTTCCGCTTCCTTGGCAAGAACCCAATGCCGTTGGTAAACTTGTAGCAGAAGTATTTTGGATAGATGACAAAGAAAATATTATAGGAACTGGACTTAGAACACTTATACCAGAGGAAAGAACCTCTTGTGGTGATAATAGATTAACCTTTGTAGAAATAACTGATATGCCGCCAGAAAATGCAGTTAAGGCAAGACTTCAATTTTCTAAGGGAACAACAGAAATCAATACTACAAATATACTTGATATAGATAATATAATACTTGCACCAATAGGTTCAATTAATTTAGTAAAAAATTCAGGATTTCAATTAGGGCTTAACAATTGGAGCTTTAGTAATGCATCTGTACAGTTTACAAATATTTATGAGGGAACTGCAAGTATAAATTTAGAACCCAATGGTACACTCACCCAAAATATAGTGATTAATAATTTGCCGTATAATTCAAATTTTTTATTGAGCTTTGCGATTGATGCACTTAGAGCTGATGATTTTCCAGGGGAAACTTTTCTTAGAGCTCAAGTAATATGGCTTAATAAATTGGATAGTCCCATTGGTACAGGGCTTGAATTACTAATAGATGGGGACAAGATTCAATATCAGCGTAATTACGCCACCTATGTGGATGTAACAACCAGAGCACCAAAAGGTGCAGTTACTGCTCAAGTTAAACTTACAAATACTGATCCTAATTTTGGATTTAACATTGATAAAGTTATATTTGCGAGAGTTGGATCAGGAAATCTCATTGAAAATTCAGGTTTTGAAAATGCTTTAAGTATAAGTCCTTGGATAGTTCAAGGAACTACTGCAGTAGAAACAACCACTTGGGCATATGAAGGAAGAAGAATTGCTAGAATTTCTAATTTAGGTGGATCTATATCTCAGACTGTTACAATGGAAAAGAATTATTGGTATCTTTTAAGCTTTGGATATCATAATTCTAATGAAAATACGGGAAATATGCTTGTAGAGGTGTACTGGCTTGATTCTAATGATCAGGAGGTTGGAGTAGGACTTAGTATCATCGCTCCTAGTATTATCAGGTATGGTAATGGCATTAGTATTGAAGGGGATTGGATCACTTATTTAGGAGTTACAGATCTTGCTCCAGAAAATGCGGTTAAAGCAAGAATACAATTTTCTAGATTATCAGGAAATGCTTCGATTAATATAGATAAAGTGGTATTTGTACGACTTGTATAAAAATAGGATAAAGAAATTCTGCCTAGGCAGAATTTCTTTTTTATTGTTTGAAACTTTTTGCGTGGTAATAAAGTCTAATGGGTGTAATAATTGTATCAGCTGATGCTTTAAAATATATTGGGGGGTGTGAGCTATATTTAGCTTTACAAGAAACAAGACTATTAATGTTAACGAATTTGAAAATTTAATAAAAGAAAATAAGGAAAGGTTATATAAAATTGCATATAGTTATGTAGGAAATTCTTACGATGCTATGGATATTGTTCAGGAAGCAGTTTATAAGGCCTATGTTAAGAAAAGCAATTTGAAGCAGCCAGAATATTTTATGACTTGGATAACAAGGATATTAATTAATTGTGCTATAGATTTCTTAAAGAAATCAAAGAAGATAACAAATTTTGATGAAAATTTCAATGAAGCTGATAAGAACAAGGTTACTCCAGAGGAAATAATTGATTTATATTCTGCTTTAAAGGATCTGGATGAAAGGTCAAAAGCTATAGTAGTATTGAGGTATTTTGAAGATATGACACTTAAAGATATTTCAAATATTCTTGATTTACCACTAAGCACTACTAAGACCATACTTTATAGAACTCTTAGTGAGTTGAAAATAAAATTAGAGGAGAATGATTAATTATGAGTAAAAAAATAGATGAGTTAAAAAACAGCTATGATGATATAGAAATTCCAAAGGAACTTGATGAGAAGATTAATTCGGCAATAAAAAAGGCAAAAACAAGAAAGAAGTTTAATGTAACAGGGGGAGCAGTAGCTGCAGCAGTTCTCACCTTTACCTTGTTTATAAATACCAATGCTGCATTTGCAAAAAGTATGAGTTCAATGCCGGTACTCGGCAAGCTAGTTCAAGTTCTTCGGTTTAATAAGGGTATAGGATACGGTGGGGATATAACAGACGGAGCAGATATAGCATCTATAGAGAATTCTAATAAGGGTAATACCTCAAAAATTACAATCAACGTGGCAACCATTATGAATACTATGAATAAATTTAAAGCGGAATATAAAGATTATCCAAGTACTATGATTTTTACAATGTATGGAACAAGAAATATGAGTGCAGAAAAAGAATTTGAAGAATTAAAGAAGAACCCTTTCATAAAAGATGTTTATAAAATAATAACTTTAGATGATTCTACCGTAAGATTTGCAGTAGTCTTCAATTTCCCAGTGCAATATGAAATAAAAGAATATAAAGATCCCGCTAAAATTGAAATAAGCTTAAAAAAATTAAAGTATGATAGATCAAAAGTTGTATATTCTGTTAGAAGCGCATCTTATGAGATGGGTGAAGGTCTTGGTATAGTTGAGGAAGTATTTTTTAAAGCTGAAGATAAAAGAATACTAAAAGATGAAAGTGGGAAGTTTGCTGTAGAGCTTAAATACTATGACTCTAAAGAAGAAGCTGAAAAAGCTCTTAATGATTTTAAAGATGAATTTGGAGATATAGTTAAGTTATTTATTGAAGAAAGAAAAGAAGGGAAAGCTGTAAAAACCATTCAACAGTAGATAATATATTACCACGTTTTTAATGCTCTGGGTCATAGAGAATTTTCATCTAGGAAGGCGTTCATTTCGCCGAAAACGGCTAATATTTATAAATTTAAAATACCTAAGCCGCCTAAACTTGATATCGCTCAGACGGCGGCTCTTAACGGTACTTTTAATTTATAAATAAAACCGTTCTAAGGCTCATTCAATACCTTCTACGATAAAAATTCTATGCTTCCAGAGCATTAAAAAGTTCTTCATGTGAACTACTAAATGAAGAAAGCCAGCTAACTGAATTTCTAAGTTATTACAAAACTTGTTACATAAAAATTTTTTAAAGTGGTAGTATTTGAAACTGTGAAAAATTGTAATAAATAAAATTAATAGAAAAATTTAATTTACAAGTTAAAAATCGAGCAGTATATCGAAAGACTCGTAATAAAAGTTTAGTTCAATAATATTGTAGGACCTATCGGTCTGCGGGCTTATCAGCCCTTTGAAAAGTGTCAATTAAAAATGTCGTAATATCCTTTTTGTATCATATAAAATTTTTTTGAAGCATAACTATAATATTGTGGAAAACACAAGAATTATAAGGAGTTGAATTATGGAAATTAAGAGTGATATTGAAATAGTGGCGGGAGTTTTGGGCTCAGGGAAAACCTCACTTATAAATGCACTACTTAATATAAATTTAATACCTAAAGAAAAAGTTCTCATTTTACAAGAGGAAATAGGAGGAAGAGAAATTGAGAAAAGGTTTAAACAAAATAGTAATATAATAATTAGGAGTATTTGCACTGAACAGCCACTTACAAAAGAATATTTTAAGTATTTAGCAAATTTACATCATCCCAATAGAATCATAATCGAAATGGATGAAACAAAAAATCTAGAAGAAATACTAGGAATGCTAAATGAATCAGAAATAAAAAAAGTTAGTAGAATATCTACTATATATTATGTGGCAGAGGCTCAAAACTTTGAAAACTATTTGAAAAACAATAATTCATTTTTAGTACCTCTATTAGCTCACAGTAATTTAATACTTTTAACAAAATGCATATTTTTAAGAAAAGGCCAATGGGAAAGTATAAAGCTTGCTATAGAAGATATAAACCCAAAAGCTTTTATGTTAAGAGCAGACAGCATGGGAAGTATTGAAAGAGTACTTAAAGAATCCCATTTAATAGATAGAGGTATACTTAAGAAGTTAAGATTTAAACTTAATAAAATTCTATGTATTTAATGAAGGCTTTAAATACTATTAGTTGCGGGGGGATTAAAATGGAGAGATATTCATATTTGACTTTTAAAAACCTCATAAAGCTTATAGGAACGATATTTATTATGTGGGCGTTATGGATAATTTTTGTATTAAATGGAGAAGAACTTTTAGGACATGGATTAAAAGAATTTTCTATTATATTTATAAGCATATTACTTACAGCACTTCCATTTATGTTATTAGTAGCATTTATAATTTCATTCATCCAAGTTTTCTTTAGTCAAAGTATAATCTCAAAGAAAATTTTTAAAAATAGGGAAATTTTAAAGTATGATAACCAATCATTAAGAATTTCTAAAGTGTTGCAAGAAACTACTTATAAATTTATGCTTATAGGAAAGTATTTTATATTTGGTGCTTTAGTATATTCTTATTTGTATTTTTAGTAGTTTTAGATTCAACTATTAATGATATTTCAAGGTGATATTATGAAGAGATTTAATGTGGAACATTTATTAAACTTTATAGTTCTATTTAGTTTGGTGACAGCACTATTTTATTTGATTAAAACAGGAAACATAAATAATTTTTTACATCCTCACATGCAAAAGTTAACTTTAATATCCTTAGGTGCGTTAATAATTCTTACTATAAATGAGTTTTTTAATATATTTTCAATGATTGAGAAGAAAAAATTAAATATTATAGGATATGAAATATTTTTTGTAACCATAATTATAGGAATGTTTGCTTCAGTAGGTGGAATGCATGTGCATGAAAATACTAATAAAAATGTAGTTTTAAATTTTACGGAAAAGAGTAACAATATTAAAGGTGATACACATGAAAGTGTAAATGTTGAAGCTATAGCAGGTGGAAGTATAATAATTGATGAAAAAAATTATTTATATATGATAGGAAAAATAAATGAAGACAAGGATGCATATAAAGGAAAAAGCATAGTTTTGGAAGGTTTTATATTTAAAAATGATAGTTTTAAAAATGATGAATTTATAACAGCACGATTTGTTATGAAATCTAGTGCTATAGATACTCAAATTGTAGGGATGCTTTGTAAATATAAGGACTCTTCTAAGCTTAAAATAAACGATTGGGTAAGAGTTGAAGGGGTAATCGATTATGAAAAGGTTTCTGAAAGAGACTTAACTGTATTAAAGGTGAAAAAGGTTAACAAAATTGAAAAGCCAGAAAATAGCTATATATATTAACTTTTATACTGATTTGTTTAATAAATTGTAAACCCTGTTGACTTTATAAAGTGCTGAAACTATTATTAATATAGTCTTTGGTTTAAAAAATTATTGATGGGTGATTTTTTAAAGTAAAGACTTATTTTTAATTTATGAGGTGAAAAGTTTGTTAAATAAGATCATGCGGTCTATAGCAATTCTCGCCATTATGGTGATTTTCCCCGGATGTGCTAATGATTCAACGGTAAATGGTGAAAAACAAGACTTACCCAAAAGCCCTAACAGTAAAATTCCTGTTGTGGTAACTTTCAATCCAATGAAGGAATTTGTAAAGGCAATTGGAAAGGATAAAGTAGATATCACCACTATGATACCCACTGGAATGGCTCCACATAATTTTAAGCCGCAAAAAGAAGAGTTAAC
This sequence comes from Clostridium sp. HMP27, assembly GCF_000765165.1. Classification (NCBI taxonomy): domain Bacteria; kingdom Bacillati; phylum Bacillota; class Clostridia; order Eubacteriales; family Clostridiaceae; genus Clostridium; species Clostridium sp. HMP27. The sequence goes on from NZ_JMFY01000038.1 coordinate 30,141, forward strand.
CCATTTAAAGACAGCAAAGCTATTCGTGTATAATGGTATGGAAGTTGGTGAATGGGTAGATGAAGCACTTGAAAATATTAATAATAAGGATTTAATTGTTGTAGAAGCATCAAAGGGAGTAGAGTTTTTAGAAAATCCCAAGACAAAAGTAGGGGAGTACTATGGAAACTATGATCCGTATACTTGGTTAAGTTTAAAAAATGCTCAAATAGCATCAAAAGATATAAAAGAGGCGCTAGTTAAAATAGATCCTAAAAATAAAGATTATTACGAGAAAAATTATGATAATTTTTTTGCAGATTTAGATAACTTATATACAGAATATAAGCGTAGATTTTCTCAGGTTAACAAAAAAGTAGTATTAACGGGACATCCAGCATTCGCATATCTATGTAGAGAATTTGGACTTGAACAGATAAGTATAGAAAAGTTTATTACAAAATCTATACCGTTGCAAGAAGAAATAAATAACTTGTCTAAATATTTTAAAGATAATTCTATAAAGGTTGTTCTTGTAGAAAATGGCGAAAATATTGATATTTTAAATGCTCTAGAAAGAGATGCGGCAATTGAAGTTAAAACAACATATTGTATGGAAAAAGGGCAATCGGATAAAAGTTATATAGATAGCATGAGAATTAATTTAGATAACATATATGAGAGCTTAGCGAAGTAGGAAACTACTTCGCTTTTATTTTCAAAAATGGAGTATTGTCATATAGATAAAACGAATAAATTACAGTTTAAAGGTAAAAATTATAAAGATATAATAAAAACTACTTCAACCATAGAGTTCGACATTAACGAAGATGATAAGTACGAAATAAATTCCTTAATTAGAGGAGGAGTGAAAAACACAAATGAGTCTATGTAATAAACTTGTAAGAGATAAAATACCTGAAATACTGGAAAAAGAGGGTAAAAGGTATGTAATACAATATGCAGAAAAAGAAAAGATGCTAGATTTATTAAAAGATAAGCTTAAGGAAGAATCAAGAGAATTTTTGCAAGATAACAGTTTAGAAGAACTTGCAGATATAGTTGAAGTAGTTTTTTCTTTAGCTAATGAACTTGGTTACTCAGAGGAAGAAGTTTTAGTTAAAAGAACTGAGAAAAGAGAAGAAAAGGGCGGATTTGAGGAAGGTATAGTACTTGAAAGAGTATGTGAATAGAAAATTTTTATGAATAGTTTATATTTAATAGTTCAAAAAGATTTTTATTAAAATGATATTTATAAAGCAGCAAATAAGAACTTTAGATAAAAATCGGAGATAATCCGATTTTTTTATTGCTCTTTTTCTATATATTAAGATTGTTTAATTACCAACCATATATTTATTTAATTAAATAGGAATTTAAAGCTGTTTGTGTACATATAATTGTATAAAAACAGCAAGTATAAACTATCAACTATTAAATAAAAATGCGGGGGGATTAAATTATGCATATAAAGGATTTAATTGAGAAGTACGGAAGTGATTTAAGCCATCTTACTTTAGAAGACTTCAAAGATGTGGATTTTACTAAAACCTATAGGGATATATTAGAAAATCATAAATACACAATAACTCACCTTCCTAATCTACCAGAGCTTTTTCAAGTTATAAAAGATAAGAGCTTATATTTAGGATATATTCCAGAGGGGGATTATTCTAACTTTAATTTTCAGGATGTAAATTTAAATGGATGCACTTTTAATGAAAAGTCAATTTTACCTAGTGATTATGACTTGTTTCAAAATATAAGATATATGAGCTTAGAAGAAGTAACCTTGCCACAAGGAGACTATTCTAATTATGATTTTACAGATGTAAGTGTTTCTGGGACAACCTTTACTCCAAGCTCAATAATCCCTAGGGACTTCTTTAGTAAGGTGTATAAGAAAAGTGTAAAATATGCATTATTACCTTTAGCCGATTACACTGACTATGATTTTCAAGGAGTAGACTTAAATATGGCATTTTTTAGGCAAGGCTCTGTGCTTCCAGAAGAACTTAAAAAATTAGCAGTGAATCTTTCATAGATATTAAGCCTAGTTGTTTTCAACTAGGCTTTTATAAAATATTAATTATATTACTTTATCAAGATTTTGATATGTTATGCACATAGGAGTTTTAAACAAAGGACACTCAATTATTTTTGAATTTATTCCAAATACATCTTTAATAAGTTTTTTATTGATAACTTTTTTAGGGTCTCCTTCATCATAAACCTTACCATCTTTTATTGCAATTATATGGTCTGCATATCTGCAAGCTAAGTTAATATCATGTAAAACTATAACAATAGTTCTCTGTTCTTTTTTATTTAACTCCTTTAGCAAGTCAAGCACTTCAATTTTATACTTTATATCTAAATGATTTGTAGGCTCATCTAGTAAGATAGTATCAGTTTGCTGTGCCAAAGTCATAGCAATCCACACTCTTTGCTTTTGACCACCAGAAAGATCTGAAATTTTTTTATATTTAATATCACTTAATCCTGTTTTTTCTAAAGCATAATCTACAATTTTTTCATCTTCCTTGCTCCACTGGCTAAAAAAGCTTTGATAAGGATATCTGCCCTGCTTTACAAGATTAAATACAGTTAAATCGGAAGGTGCTGAAGGAGATTGAGTGAGAATAGCAAGTTTCTTAGCTATCTCATTTGAAGATTTTTCAAATATATTAATATCATCTAAGAGGACTTGGCCAGATTGAGGTTTTGCAAGTCTTGATATAGTCTTTAGTAATGTGGACTTTCCACAGCCATTACTACCCACTAATATAGTTATTTTATTTTTTGGTATTGTTACATTTATATCTTTAAGTACTATATAATCATCATAAGCTAAAGTTAAGTTTTTGGTTGATATACTCATTTTATTACCTCCTTTTAAGAGAACTTTGATTTTTAATTAAAAGATATATAAAAAATGGGGCACCTATTCCAGCAGTAAATATTCCCACCGGCAAATCCAAAGGAGAAAATAAAGTTCTGGCTGCCACATCTGATAAAATAACAATTATTCCACCCACTAATGTGGATAGTGGAGTTATATTTTCAAAGGATGAATTAGTTAATTTTCTAGATATATGAGGAGCAATAAGTCCTACAAAGCTAATTCCACCACCAACTGCTGAAGCACCACTAGCTAAAGCAGCACTTAAAATCATAAGTATAAATCTATTTTTTTCTACTAAGCTTCCTAATCCCATGGATATACTATCGTCTAAATTTTGCATGTTTAGCTCTCTAATGTATATCATGCTTATTAGAAACAAAGCTAAAAACCAAATGGATAACAGCTTAACATGGGTCCAATTAGTGCCATATACTGTTCCAGTAATCCATAGTTGAGCTTCTTTTATAAATACAACAGGCCCATTAATTATAAGGATTGACGTCAAGGCTTTTGCTGCACCTGCTATAGCGATACCAATTAGTATAAGCCTGTAGGGAGTAACTCCTTTTTTAAAGGATAAAAAATAGACTAAAATCACTACTAAGAAGGCTCCAGCAAAGGCAAATATAGGCATATAAAATATACTAGTTGTTAAGGCGTTATTTTTAGGGTCAGTAAATAGTGTTAAGAAAATAAGTGCACCTACAGACCCTCCATCTGTTATTCCCATAATATTTGGGGCTGCAAGGGGATTCTTGACAACTCCCTGGAGTATTGCTCCAGATAACCCTAAAGAACCTCCAACTAAAAATGCAACTAAAGTTCTTGGCAGTCTTATAGTGTTAACAATTAAAGAATTCCCGCCAGTAAGATTTCTATCAAATAAAATTTTAATTACTTCAATAAAGGATAAATTTTTCTGTCCTATGCTTAAACTAAATATTAAGGACAATAATGAGAGAATTATAGTAACTAGTACTATAAGAGCGCTTCTTTTTTCATATATTAAAGAAAAATTTCCTTTTCTAAATATCAAAAACTTTTTCATCAGTTATTTTCCACCTTTCTAGCTATATAGATAAAGAATGGGGTCCCTATAATAGCTGTAACTGCTCCAACAGGAAGTTCCTTTGGATATATGATAAATCTTGAGGCAATATCTGCAGATAATAAAAATATACATCCTAGGACTATACTATAAGGTATTACCCATTTAAATTCAGGACCAACTAAGAAACGAGTGAAATGAGGAATAACCAAGCCTACCAGTGTAATTGGACCTGCAACTGCCACGGAAGCACCAGCAAGTATAACCACTAATAAGATTATGCTAAGCTTTAAGAATTCTGTATTTAGTCCTAGACCCTTAGCCATTTCCTCACCAAGTGAAAATATATTTAATTTAGCTGAAAGTAAAAAACAAACTATCCAGGCTATAACTAAAAATGGCATTACTTTTAATAGCAAATCTAAGCTTCTACCTTCAACAGATCCAGTAAGCCAGTATAAAATTTCTTCCATGGTTTTCTCATCTTTGTATAATACAATTTGAGTAAAAGACATAAAGAATGCAGAAATTGCAGCACCGGAAAGAGTTAAATCAAAGGTTTGAACAGAACCCTTTAAGCCTCCAGCTAGTCCATATACAAGAATTACTGCTATAAAAGCTCCAATAAAGGAAAAGAGTACAGCAAAATCTTGAGATAAATTAGGGAAATAACTATATATAAAAACCATAAAAAATGCAGAACCAGAATTAATACCAAGTAATCCTGGAGAAGCCATAGGGTTTTTGGTAAGAGTTTGCATAAGTACTCCAGAAAGGCTTAAGCTGCCACCTATAAATAATGCAGTTAAAGCTCTAGGAACCCTAGAAGTTCTTAAAATTATCTGTTCAGTGGTATTCTCATAGTTTGTATATGTATTTAATAAATCCCAAGGGGAGGTCTTTATATAACCTAAAAGCAAGCTGCCTAAAAAACAGCATGCTAAAAAAGCAATAAGTGCAGCTAATACTATAAATTTTGATTTATTACTTTCTAAATTAAATTTTTTAATCTTAATCAAGATAAACATCCTTTCATATATACTATATAAGTGTGTGTAAAGTTTATTGAAATGGTTCACTTTTAATATAAACTATTATCAGCCAATCGTCAATGAAAATCATTAACAAATGTAAGTGAAAATCATTTGCAATTAGAAAAAGTTTATGATAATATATAAATCGTCATAAAAAATAAATTAAAAAAGAGGTGTACATATGAAGGCAAGAAAGATTTTAAAGACTTTAGCAATATTAACTGCGTTTGCAAGTATTACAGCATGCTCAGGAAAGAGTAATGAGGTAAAACCAGAAGAAATTGCAGAAAGCAATAAAAGAGTAATAGAACATGCAATGGGAAAGACAGAAATAAAGGGAGAACCTAAAAAAATAGTAGTACTTACAAATGAAGGCACAGAGGCATTATTAGAGCTTGGAATCAAGCCAGTAGGGGCTGTTCAGTCATGGACAGGAGACCCATGGTATAAACATATAGAAAAAGAAATGGAAGGCGTTGAAAACCTAGGACAAGAGAGCCAAGTTAATATAGAGGCAATAGCAGCTTTAAATCCAGATTTAATAATTGGAAATAAAATGAGACATGAAAAAATATATGATCAGCTGTCTAAAATTGCACCTACAATATATTCAAATACATTAAGAGGTGAATGGAAAGATAACTTTAAGTTTTATGCAAAAGCATTAAATAAAGAAAAAGAAGGAAATGAAATAGTTAAAAAGTTTGATGATAGAATATCAAGTATATCAAAATTAGCAGGAGACAAATTAAAGACAGAAATATCCATAGTAAGATTTATGCCTGGTAAAACAAGAATTTACCTAGGAGATACTTTCTCTGGAACTATCTTAAAGCAAATAGGATTTGCAAGACCTGAAAATCAAAGAAGTAATGAATTTACTGTGGAAATAGGAAAAGAAAGATTAAAAGAAACAGATGGACAAGTTATGTTTTACTTTACCTATGAAACAGGTGATGGTAAGGGAAATGCTAGAGAAAAGGAATATTTAGAAGACCCTATGTTTAAAACATTAAATGCATCTAAAAACAATAAGGTTTATAAAGTAGATGATGCTATATGGAACACAGCTGGAGGAGTTAAGGCCGCAAATCTTATGCTTGACGATATAGAAGATTTAATTAAGTCAAACAAGCTATAAAGTATTACGACATTTTTAATGCTCTGGGTCGTATAAAATTTTCATCTAGGAAGGCGTTCATTTCGCTAAAAACGGCTAATATTTATAAATTTAAAATTCCTAAACCTCCTAAACTCGCTGTCGCTCAGACAGTAGGAGGTTCTTAACGGAATTTTAAATTTATAAATAAAGCTGTTTTAAAGCTTATTCAATGCCTTCTACGATGAAAATTCTATGCTTCCAGAGCATTAAAAAGTTCTTCATGTGAACTGCTGAAGGAAGAAATTCAGGGAGCTGAATTTCTAAAATATTTTAGGAATTACTATATAAAAGTCTTTTATGGCGGCAGCCCTGGAGGGTACAAGAACTTATAGCAGTAAATGAAACGAATTGAAAAGTTTAATTTTGATAGTATGATAAAAGATTCTTAATAAAAAATATAATACTTAATATCTTATGACCTATCGGTCTGCGGGCTTATCAGCCCTTTGGCAATCGCCAATTTAAGGGGATTTCGTCAGAACGAAATTCCTTCCTTCAGCAGTGCGGATGAAGACATTTTTAATGTTAAATTTGGTATGGGTTCTGCATTGTAGAAAGCATTGAACAAGCAATTAGAAGCTCTTTATCCCTGAATTTAAAGTACCGTAAAGAACTTTCTACTGTCTGAGCGGCAGCGAGTTTAGAAAGTTTAGGTGATTTAAATTCAGGGATATTAGAGCTTCTTTACGAAGTGAACGCTTTCTTAAATGTAGAACCTATACTAAAGATTTAACATTAAAAACGTCGTAATATCTTTTTAACGTATAATAGGTGCTGTCATTAAATTTCTGTTATCTATGACTTCTAAAAACTCAGAAACTTCTTCAAAAGGCATAGGCTTGCTATAATAGTAACCTTGGATTTCATCACATTTTTGCTTTTTAAGTAGTGTCCATTGTTCTCTGGTTTCAACACCTTCAGCAATTACTTTAAGTTTAAGATTTTTAGCAAGAGATATAACTGTATCGACTATAGATTTAGAATCCTCATCACTCACCATGTCACGGATAAAACATGCGTCTATCTTTAAGGTGTTTATTTTAAAATGTTTTAAATATTGTAAGGAAGAAAAGCCTGTACCAAAGTCATCTAAGGAGATACTAACTCCCATCGAATGAAGTTTGTTAAGTATATTAATTGTAAGAGCTACATCTTGAACAGCTATGCTTTCTGTAATTTCGAGTTCAAGCCATTTTGAATCAAGACCTGTTTCTTCTAATATTTTTTGTACTTTATAAGCAAAGTTAATATCAAGAAATTGCTTTACTGAAAGATTTACAGCAACTTTAACAGGTTTAATGCCCATATCTTGAAGTGATTTATTTTGTGTACAAGCTTCTCGTATAGCCCATTCTCCAAGTTCGATAATAAGGCCTGTTTCTTCAAGAATCGGTATAAACTTAGATGGGGGCATTATGCCAAATTGTGGGCTATTCCATCTTAAAAGTGCTTCCATTCCTATTACACGTTCTGTATTTAAAGATTGTTGAGGTTGATAGTAAAGCATAAACTCATTATTTTTAACTGCATGCCTAAGACTACTTTCCAATTTTAAGTTCTCATTTAATTCCTCATTCATTGAGTTATTGAAGAACTTATATGAACTTAATCCAGAGTTAAGTTTTGCTCTATACATTGCCATATCAGCATTTCGTACAAGTGAAGCATAGTTTTCTCCATCCCTTGGATAAACTGAAATTCCAATGCTTACACCAATATAAAATTCTTTGTTTTTAAATACAAATGGAGTAGATAACGCAGTTATTATTTGATCAGCTATAATAGCTAAGTCACTTTCTTCACTTATATTAGGTACTAATATTGTGAACTCATCGCCCCCCATTCTAGAAAGTGTACCAAGAGAACCTATAGCTAAATTAATTCTCATTGAGACCAACCTTAAAAGTTCATCTCCAAAATGGTGCCCCAGGGTATCATTAACAATTTTAAATCTATTTAAATCTAGAAGCATAACTCCAAAGGTTTTATTATCACCAGCAGCAACTTCATTAAATTTATCATTAAAGGCAATTCTATTTGGAAGTTTAGTTAAAGGATCCTCATAAGCCATAGTTTCAAGAGCATGTCTTGCTATATTGACTTGATTAAATTTCTCCTTTAATTTATCTGAAGTTATTTTAAAGTTTTCAATTAAGCTAGTATACTCATGGACTAAGCTTGAATTCCAGTTTATAATCTCATTATTAAAAATCTTATTTGGTAAATTTGCAGTTGTAATGGTAAGTTCTTTTATAGGCTTTGTCAATGCGTCGGAAGCTATTAATGCTAATGCAAGTCCTAAAATAATTAAAAGTGTTATAATAGATAAGGTTTGAATAAAGAAGTATTCCATTTGTTCGTAATAAGATTTAATGGGTGTTTCTATAATAACCCGAAATTTAGTATTATCAATAGTAAGTTTTAATTCTTTGACAACTAAGGAATATTTCCACCTACGCATGGGAGATAAATTTTTATATGTAGGAGACAACAATATTCCATAGTTCCCTAAATATATATTAGATTTTTCATATCCTGAAATAGTGTAGTTAACTGAAAGGTTCCTATTAGGATTTCCAACAGATATAACTTTATATTTATCATCAGTTAGAGTGACAGATTGATTGTTACCAAAATAGTCAGTATTTATGGCTTCATAAAGTGAATTAATATTTATGGATTTTGTAATTATAAATTCTGATCTCTTATTTATCTTATATTCTAGATCTTTTAGTGTATCAGTGAGTTTAATTTTATAAATTATAGTGGTAAGAAGTATAGAAGGAATTAATATACAGCCTGCAACTATATTAAAAAATATTCGACTTACTGGTATCAAAGAATTTTTAGTACACTTTATAACTTTCCTTTTAAGTTGAAAATGGGTTAAAATTATGCTTGCAAAAAATGAATTTAATATACCATTTATAATTGCTTTTAAACAAATTATAATCATGTGAGAAAACTCTGCATCAAATATAAATTTCGAAGAAATTGCAGATATAGGCACACCAATAAAAATCCAAAATATTAAATCGCTAACTATTAAGTATTTATTTCGTTTCTGTAATAGAAAAACTATAAGTATTTCTAAAGGAAATATGATAAGTGAATCCCATCTATTTAATAAAGGATAGTTATGCAAGCTTGCCAATATACTTATAACAAAGGCAGGAATAGGGCCGTATATGTCCATAATTAAAAATATGGCTATACTTCCCAAGAAAACGTATAAACCTAGAAATAAATTTATTGCAAAATAATTTAATGCAATAGCTAAAGTGGATAAAATGAAGAAATAAATTATTGACCTTTTATTAATAATCAAATCTTTATTGTATAACAATTTCACCCACTCCTAAACTGTATAATAATGATTTAATATGTATAAATCAGCACATCTTAATTTATTAAGATGTTTCATGCATGATTTATAAAAATCTATGATTTTGTTATAAATCAGCACATCTTAATTTATTAAGATGTTTCATTATAATGTTAACATATTATGAAAATTTTAGGAAGTTATTTTATGTAGAATAGAAGATTTGATTTAAATAATTTATCGAAATTGTTCTTTGATTATAACTTATAAAATAAGATCCTTTTTATTATTCAGTAAATCCCTTAAGCTGCATTAACTCAGCATTTTTAAATAGTGCCATACCAGTTTTCATCTTTTTAAAGCCTAAACTTTCATAAAATCTTTCTTTACCAATAGCTGCATATAATATGAAATTACACTGAGGAATGGATTCTATTATATTTTCAATAATCATTTTCCCAATACCCTTTCCTTGATACTCTGGAATTACTGCTACATCATAAATTCCAGCTTGATAGGCTCCATCTGAAAGAACTCTTCCAAAGCCAACTAGCTTATCCTCATCATAAACAAACACTACAGAGTAACTATTGTCAAACGCTCTTTTATGAATCTCTGCATCAAAATATCCCATTCCAACTTCCTTTAAAATATCAGGTACTAAGTTCCAATTTACGTTAGATGAGTCATGTGTGATTCTTAAGTTCATTAGTAATACCTCCAAAAGTTTTAATTTAGTATATACAATTTTATCTTAACAAATAATAGTATTAAATTGCATATAAATATAAAATTACTTATAAAAACATTTAAAATCTGAATAAAAATCATATATTTAATTTTCTTATGTACTAAGAGCAATGTAGTGAAATTATTTTTAAATTATATACAAATAAGTCTTTATTACTTTCTTTAGTGTAGGTATATAAGATTGATGGTATATTGTAATGTCATTATACTTAATAGTGTTTTAGGAGTGATATTTATGATAAAGGGTTTAAAACAAAAGTTAACTACTATATATCTAGTACTTGTATTAATTATTGCAATGGTAGGGGGATCAGGTGTAGTTACACTTAGCAATTTAAAAGGTGCTGTAGAGGGACTTATGATAGCAAATTATAAAAGTATTAATGCAGCTAATAATATGATGGAAGTACTAGAGAAGCAGAATATAAATATTATCAATTATATACACATGGGAAATTCACAAATTACAAAGGAATTTTACAACAATAGTAATGAGTTTTATGAATGGTTCAATATAGAGTCAAGTAATATAACAGAAACAGGAGAAAGGGAATATGTAGAACAAATAAAAAATGAATATGTAGATTTTATGAGGCTATTCTCAAAACTTCAAGAAATAAGAAATACAAAAGGAACTGAAGAAGCTTTAACTTTTTATGATAATGAGGTTATATCTTCCGTTACTTTAATTAGGAAAGATTTAAGGGGGATATCTACAGTAAATGAACAAGTGATGTTAAAAAATAAGGATTTGGTTACAGGTGATGTAAGAAATTCAACGCAATTTATTTTGATATTATCCATAACTTCGGTATTAGGAGGTTTTTTCCTATCAATATTTTTGATAAATAAATTTTTAAAGCCTATTTATTTATTAACAGAAACTATTAAATTAGTAAAAGAGGGAGATTTAAATCAGCAAACTCCTGTTATTTCAAATGATGAGATAGGTGTACTTGCCAAAGAATTTAATAATATGATTAAGAGACTCCAAGCTTTTGAACAAAGCACTTTAGGAAAGCTTATGGAAGAAAGAAATAAGTCCATAACCATAGTTAAGAGTATATCCGATCCATTAATAGTGTTAGATACTAATTTTAAAGTAATGGTATTGAATAAAGCTTGTGAAAAATTTTTTAATATAAAAGAAGATAAGGCTATAGGAAAACACTTCTTAGAGGTTATAAGGTATGGAGAATTATTTGATTATATATGGGAAACTTATGAAGGAAATGAAGAAACTACTCCAAGGATAATGACTATAAAAAATGATAATAAAGAATACTACTTTAATATAACTCTTTCTGTTATAAAAAACGGATTGTCAAATATAAACGGCATTATAGTATTCCTTCAAGATGTAACTGAATTAAAAGAGTTAGAAAAGATGAAAAATGACTTTGTATCCTCTGCTTCTCATGAATTTAAAACTCCACTTACATCACTTATGATGGGGGCAAGTCTCTTAATGGAGAAAAATATGGGAGTTATAAATGATAAACAACAAGAAATTGTAAAAACTATTCAAGAGGATGCAGATAAACTTTTAAATTTAGTAAATAATCTTTTAAAGCTTTCTACAATGGAATATGATAAGTCTTTGTTTAAGCTTAAAGAAGAAAATATTGAAGATATAATTAATAATTCGGTGAAGGATTTTTACAAACTAGCTGAAAGTAAAAATATAGAAATATATCTTGATATAGAAAAAAAATTACCCAAAGTAATGGTAGACTTTGAAAAACTTACATGGGTAATAAATAACTTATTAAACAATGCAGTGAAGTTCACAACATCAGGAGATCAAATATATATAAGCAGTTATAAAAATCATAGCAAAATATTTGTATCAATTAAGGATACAGGTATAGGAATATCAGAAGAGTATTTAGATAAAATTTTTGATAAATTTGTTCAAGTTAAGGGGCAGGACTCAAGTAATTCAGGCACAGGGCTTGGACTCGCTATTTCCAAACAAATAGTGGAAGTACATTCAGGGGAAATTTGGTGTGAAAGTGAATTAGGGAAAGGAAGTAATTTTATCTTTACTTTACCGATAAAAAATTGAGGTGAGAAAATGAAAAAAGCTTTAGTAATAGATGATACTAAGAATATAAGAAATTTATTAACAACTTGTCTTGAGATGAATAACTATGAAGTTATAACAGCTAAAGGCGGAGAAGAAGCCGTTAATGAATTTAAGAGACAAAAGTTTGATATAGCTTTTTTAGATATAAAGATGCCTGAAATAAGTGGTACAGAGGTATTAAGACAAATAAGAAGTTTAAACATTAATACACCTGTTATAATAATGACAGCTTTTGCTACAGTTAAAAATGCAGTGGATTGTACTAAACTAGGAGCGGTAGCGTATTTGCAAAAACCATTTACCTCAGAAAAGATTAAAAGTTTATTAAATGAAATTGAAAAGGATGAAACACTAATTACAGATATAAGCGGCTATATTAGTTATTCTAAAAAGCTTATAAAGGAGAATAAGCTAGAAGAAGCATTGAAGTTTTTAAACAAAGCATTAGCCGTGAAAGCTAACGATGGGCAAATATATTATTTGATAGCAATATGTTACAAACGCATGGGCAAAGAAGAAGAATGCAGGAAGTTCTACAAAGCAGCTCAAGTTTTTGATTATAAATAGTGTAAGGAGATTTGATTGTGTTTAAAGATTATTGTGATTTTAATCGTGAATGTATTATAAATTTGGTTGGAAATATAACCCAAGGAGAATATGGAATAAATAAAATACAAAAAATATTTTTAATAGCCAAAAACAATATAGAATATGATATGTTCTGTAATTTGCAATATGCATCTGAAACATTAGTGTTTGCAAGGGGAGATAATTTAGATAAAACATTACTCTTATATACTTTATTAATATCGGAAGGATTTGATTGTAATTTATGTTATGCAGTGGTTAAAGATAACTCAAAATTAATAAGTAAAAGTGGTAAAAATATAAAATGGTTTTATGTAACAGTAAATTACTTTGGAAAGTTAATTGAATTGGATTGTAGTTTTGATAGAAGCTTTATGAATGCAGCAAAAATAAGATATATTTCCAAAGGCGTAGATTTTAAATTAGAGAATTATATTTATGAAAATGAAAAGTTATTTAATGTAGTTAAAAGGTACTCTATAAATATGGAAGAAAGAAATGATGAGTTTTATGAGTTTGCTTGTACAAGCTATTAAAATGGAGGAGCTATATATGCACGTTATAATTGTAGGTTGTGGTAGATTAGGAAGTACCATAGCAAGATATTTAGGAGAAGATGGACATGATGTGGTTATTATAGATAACGATAGAGAAAGGCTTAATAATGTAGAAAGCTCATTTAATGGAATAAAGATAAAAGGAATAGAATTTGATACAGATACTTTAATGGAAGCCGGAATAGATAAAGCAGATATATTTTTAGCACTTACACCAGATGATAATAAAAATATAATGGCATGTAAAATAGCAAAGGATATTTTTGGAGTTAAAAAAGTTATAGGAAGAGTTAGTAATTTAAATATGGAAAGTGCTTATGTAGATCTAGGTATAGATGTGATAAATCCAATTAAGCTAGCAGTAAATAGTTTAAATAAAAAAATGTTTAGTTAAATAAGTTTATTATTTAAAAGGAGATTTTTGATATGAAAGCACTTGTAGTTGGGGGAGGAAAAGTAGGGTACTATTTAGTAAAAACCTTAAAGAGTAAGGGATATAAGATAACTCTTATAGAAAGAGATAAGGATTTATGCAACAAAATTGCTGAGGAGTTGGAAATAGACGTAATATATGGTGATGGAACAGATATAGAGGTCCTGAGAGACGCAGGTATATATGATACTGAAATAGTAGCAGCAGTAACAGGAAAGGATGAGGAAAATTTTACTATATGCCAAATAGTAAAAATGAAGTTTTGTTATTGTGAAACTATTGCTCGTATAAACAACCCTAAAAATAGACAAGTATTTAAGGCTTTAGGTATCGATAAGACTGTATGTAGTACAGAAGTAATTGCAAATCTTATAGAAAGCGAATTAAATAATAACAAAATAAAGGTAGTACAACCACTAGATAAAGGGGAAATGATTTTAGTAGAGGCTGTATTAGATGAAAAGAGCAAGTGGAAGGATAAAACTATAAGTGCTATTGATGCACCACAGGGATGTGTAATAGTATCAATCTACAGAAATGATAAAATTATATATCCTAAAGGAAGCATAGAATTAAAAGAGGGAGATAAGGTATTTATAGTTATCAGTATGTCCAATAAATGCATTTTAGAAAAAATACTTTAAGGAGGAACATTCGTGTTAAATAAAAAAGAGATATTAAATGGAGTAATAATGGAAGTTATATTCACGTCTATACTTGTAAGTACGGTATTTATGATTAATGCTATTATAATGAGGTAAGTGATATGATAAAAACAAAACACGATAATTTAAAGTTGATATTATATTATACAGGATATATTATTTTGGGAATTGCCATGCTTATGTCAATTCCCTTAATTACAGCTATAGTCTTTAGGGAGTGGAATGTAGTACTAGATTTTATTATAAGTATGAGTATTTCTGTAAATATAGGCATTTGTTTTATAATGCTCTGTAAGAAAAGTAAGGATAATATAAAATTTGAATGGAAACATGGTCTTGTAATAGCAGCCTTTTCATGGATTATATTGACCATATTATGTGCCATACCCTATTGGTTAAGTGGAAATTTCAAACAATTTATTGATGCTTGTTTTGATGTAATGAGTGGATTTACTACTACAGGGCTTGTACTGATACAAAATCTAGACCATGTATCTTATGGCTTAAATATGTGGAGACATATAATAACTTTTGTAGGTGGTCAGGGAATGGTAGTAATGGCATTATCTTTTCTTGTAAGAGATACTGTTGGAGCCTATAAGATGTATGTTGGAGAAGGAAAGGATATAGAATTAGTACCTAATGTAAAAGGTACTGCTAAAATTATATGGATTATAAGTATGATATATTTGGTTTTGGGAACAGTTTTTCTATGGGTTAATGGGATTTGTATAGGAATAAAGCCTGTATCAGCTTTTTTCCATGGATTATTTATATATATGTCAGCTTGGAGTACGGGAGGATTTGCTCCTATGACTCAAAATTTAAATTATTATCATAGCTTAAGTTTTGAAGTTACATCAATTATATTTTTTACAATAGGCTCCTTTAATTTCGGACTTCACTATGCTATTTGGCAAGGAAATAAAAAAGAGATTGTTAAAAATATAGAAACTCAAAGCTTTTTTATAACAGCTATTTTAGCTAGTTATTTTGCAGTTATAGCATTGAATAAGTTACAAGTTTATGATAATCCAATATCTATGTTTAGAAGAGTAGTATACAACATACTTTCAGCCCATACTACCACTGGTTTTGGCAATATATATGCAAGACAATTTGCTTTGCAGTGGGGAGACTTTGGATTAATTATAATAATTATTGCTATGCTTATAGGGGGATCGGCTTGTTCTACGGCTGGAGGATTTAAGGGTCTTCGTATAGGAATTTTATTTAAAGGGTTAATAGGAGAAGTAAAAAGGCTTTTAGTTTCAGAAAGAAAGATAAATATAGTGAAGTATCATTATATTAAAAATAATGTTTTAACGGATGGAATTATTAAAAGTTCTGCTATAGTAGTTATATGCTATATAATTCTTTTTATATTGGGAACAGCAATAGGAGTATACTATGGATATCCATTAGTTAGTGCAGCTTTTGAATCTGCATCTGTAGCAGGAAATGTAGGTTTGTCTATAGGAATAACAAATGCAGATATGCCATATTTAATGAAACTATATTATATAATTGCTATGTATCTTGGAAGGCTTGAATTTATGTCTGTATTTGTTTTAGTGGGATTTATTATTGGAGGTATTAAGAACATATGTATAAGATGTTTAAAATAATTTTAGTAACAATATTAGCGATATTTATGACTTTTGCAGTATCAGCTGAAGAAAACATAAGCTTGAATGATTTAATAGAAAGATATAAACAATATAATAATAAAACTGTAGTTGTTACTGGGGAAGTTATAGGGGAGCAAATGAAAAGAGGAGAATATAGCTGGATAAATATAAATGATGGAACAAATGCTATGGGGATTTGGATAAAAAATGATCTAGACGAAAATATAAAAATATTTGGTAGTTATAAGAATAAAGGTGATATAATTCAAGTAAAAGGAGTATTTCATATAAATTGTGTAGAGCATGGCGGAGAT
This sequence comes from Clostridium sp. HMP27, assembly GCF_000765165.1. Lineage (NCBI taxonomy): Bacteria > Bacillati > Bacillota > Clostridia > Eubacteriales > Clostridiaceae > Clostridium > Clostridium sp. HMP27. Next base: position 46,621 of record NZ_JMFY01000038.1, read on the forward strand.
ATAGATATACATGCAGATAGTTTATCTATTGTAGAAAGGGGATATAATATTTTTCATCCTATCCAATCTACTAAAAAAACTGTTGCAAGTATTTTAACTATAATAAGTATGATCTTAATATTTTTATATTATAGAGTAAAATAAATTTAAAATGGAGATATAAAATATGGACTTGGGAAAATATATTAATGACATAAATATATTTAAGGAAGTAAATAAGGAGGCTCTGAAAGCTTTAACAGAAAGAGCTAGTATACTAAAGCTTAAAAAAGGTGAAAATCTCTTTATGGAAAAGACAGAAGTTACTAATATATATATTGTAGTAGAAGGAAATGTAGTGCTTTATAGATTATCTGAAGGTGGACAAAAGAAGATAGTGTATATATTAGGAAAGAATTATGTAATAAATGAAGTTATAATGGATGGTAAATTTGCATCGATTAGTGCAGATGCCTATGAAACTTCGTTAATTTTATCAATACCTAAAGATAATTTTATGAAAGCAATGAGTGTTGATTGGGATTTCAATTATAAGATAATATGCTCCATGTCTAAAAAAATAAGAAGACTTTATAGACAGCTTAAAAATACTGTTCCTTTAAAAATAGAAAGAAAGGTAGCAGCAAAGCTTTGGAAGTTATCTAAAGACTATGGGAAAACTGTTAAAGAGGGAGAAGAAATAGCTTTAAATATTACTGTAAACGATATAGCAGAAATGCTTGGAAGCTCCAGAGAAACTATATCTAGAGCAATTAAAGAACTTAAGGAACATGAACTCATAGTTACAGATAAAAGAAGAATAATAGTAAAAGACAGAGAAAAGCTGGCAGAGTTTTTTAGGAAATAGAAAACAGACAAAGTGTTTTTAGGTGCCATCAAAAGGTACTAGGAAATGTAGAA
>NZ_JMFY01000039.1:0-17243 GCF_000765165.1 Clostridium sp. HMP27
GAACATAGTTCTTTCTATATATCTGGTGATTATGGCTTGAAGGTAACACCCGTACCCATTCCGAACACGAAGGTTAAGCTTCAAAGCGCCAATGGTACTGCCGGGGAGGCCCGGTGGGAGAGTAGGTCGTTGCCAGATAGAAAACACATCAGTTAATCTGATGTGTTTTTTAGTTTTTTGATTACATTTAGAACTAAGTATTTTGCTTAGTTCTTTTTATATATTCATTGAAAAATTAATCGTCTGACAATTAAGAATTTTTAATTGATATAAATTTACTTATAATATAAAATTAAAACAGAGAAATAATTTTATTAGGGGGATAACGTGGAAAAATATCTAAGATTTGAAGTAATAACAAAAGATAGAATGGGTATTACCTTAGAAATATTAGATAAGCTTTATAAGCTAGACATAAATCTTAGTTCTCTAGAGGTGTTTCCAGCAAAGGTATACATTAAGATAAAGGAAATATCTGAGAGAAACAAGAAATTATTGAAAAGTCAATTACATAGTATAGATGGAGTTGATGCTATAAAAGAGGTTGAATTACTAGAATATGAAAAAAACGAAAGGAAGCTCTTTGCAGTTATTAACTCTGTAGATGATGGCATTTTATATATAAATAAAGACTTAGAAATAGAGATATTTAATAATTATTGTGAAAGTATATTTCACTATAAAAAAAGAGATGTACTTGGGAAGAATATAAAAACTATAATACAAGATGCTCTTATGGTAAAGGCTTTAGTTAGCGGAGAAGAATATAATAATATTGAAGTAAAAGTAAATACTCAAAAGGGTGAAAGTCATTATTTAACTAGTGGAAGAGCAATTAAAGATGATAATAATAACACTGTTGGAGTAGTTGCTTCAATTAAAGATATGGAAAAAGCTATTGAAATGGCAAAAGTAGTATCAGCTACAGATGAAGGAGCTTTTAAGGAAATAGTAGGTAACAGTCCATCTATCGAAAGAGTAAAAAATATAATTAAGACAGTAGCTAAGGGTACTTCAACTGTTATGCTAAGAGGAGAAAGTGGGACAGGTAAAGAGCTTTTTGCAAGGGCTATTCAAAACTTAAGCGATAGAAAAAATAAGAATTTTGTTACTATAAATTGTGCCGCTCTACCAGATAATTTAATTGAAAGTGAGTTGTTTGGATATGAGAAGGGAAGCTTTACTGGAGCTATTAATACAAAAGAAGGGCTTTTTAAGGAAGCACATGAAGGAACTTTATTTTTAGATGAAGTTGGAGAATTATCATTAATATTACAAGCTAAACTTTTAAGGGTACTGCAGGAAGGAGTTATAAGAAAAGTAGGAAGCAACAAAGAAGAAAAAGTAGACGTAAGAATAATTGCTGCAACTAATAGAAATCTAGAAGATATGGTAGTAGAAGGAAAGTTTAGGGAAGATTTATATTATAGATTAAATGTAATACCTATATTTATTCCTCCTTTAAGAGAAAGAAGCGGAGATATACCAGATTTGGTTACATTTTTTATAAATAAGCTGAATAAAAAGCTGAATAAAAAGGTTTTAGGAGTTGAATCAGTATTTATAGATAGGCTAGTAAAGTATAATTGGCCGGGTAATATTAGAGAACTTCAAAATATTATAGAAAGATCCATGAATTTATGTAATAAAGAACTTTTAGAGGCCGACCATTTAATTATTCGACTTCCTGAAAACTCAAAAATAATAAATATTACTGCAGAAGATGAAGGGGGAATAAAATTAAAGGATATAGTTGAAATATGCGAAAAGGAAGCAATAATAAAGGCATTAAAGAAAAATAAAACTTGCAGAAAGGCTGCAAAGGCTTTAGGAGTATCTCATACTACAATAATAAATAAAATAAATAAATACAATATAAAGTGGAATGAATAATTTACAAGTGGAAAGTATTCATTCCACTTTTTTACACAAAATGGTAGTAAATGTTTACATCAATATTACCGACTTTAATAAAAGATTGGAATCCTTTTAAAATAAGGAGTATACAACGAATTAATATTTCAATATAAACACTGGCATCAATGTTGCTAATATAATATTGCATAGAGACAATTGAAAAGTAAATTTAAAATAATCATAAAATTAAGGGGGATATAAGGATGAATAAAGAGCACATGATTAATATGGGATTTGGTACTAAGGCTATACATGGTGGACATGAAAAGGATGCACAATTTGGATCTCTTTCTACACCAATATATCAAACATCAACATTTATATTTGATACTGCAGAACAAGGGGGAAGAAGATTTGCTCTAGAGGAACCTGGATATATATATTCAAGATTGGGTAACCCAACCAGCTCAGAAGTAGAGAATAAAATGGCTATATTAGAAGGTGCTGAAGCAGCAGTTGCAACAGCTTCAGGAATGGGCGCTATATCTTCTGTATTATGGACATTACTAAAAGCTGGAGACCACATAGTGGCAGCAGATACTCTTTATGGATGTACTTTTGCATTATTAAATCATGGAATTACTAAGTTTGGAATAGATGTGACCTTTGTAGACACTAGTAATTTAGAAGAAGTTAAAAATGCTATGAGATCTAACACAAGGGTTGTTTACTTAGAAACACCTGCGAATCCAACATTAAAAATTACAGATATAGGAGCTATATCTGTAATAGCACATGAAGTTGAAGGATGTGTAGTAGTTGTAGATAATACATTTAGTACTCCATATATCCAAAGGCCAATAGAGCTTGGTGCCGATATCGTTGTTCACTCTGCAACTAAATATTTAAATGGACATGGGGATGTTATAGCTGGATTTGCTGCTGGCAAGCAAGATGTTATAAATCAGGTTAGATTAGTTGGTATTAAGGATATGACAGGATCAGTGTTAAGTCCATTTGACGCTTTCTTAATTATAAGAGGTATGAAAACATTAGAAATTAGAATGGAAAGACATTGTGCAAATGCAATGAAAGTTGCTAAATTCTTAGAGACTCATCCAGCAGTTGATAAGGTATATTACCCAGGATTAGAAAGCTTTGAATACTATGATTTAGCTAAAAAACAAATGAAATTACCAGGCGCTATGATATCCTTTGAACTTAGAGGTGGAGTTGAAGAAGGAAGAATGGTTATGAATACTGTTAAATTAGCTAGCTTAGCAGTAAGTTTAGGAGATACCGAAACGCTTATTCAGCATCCGGCTTCAATGACACATTCACCATATACGTCAGAAGAAAGAGCAGCAGCAGGAATAAGTGATGGATTAGTTAGGTTATCTGTTGGTCTTGAAACAGCTGAAGATATAATTGCAGATTTAAAACAAGCATTAGATTTAATAATATAATAGATTATTAATTTATATATTATAGCTGCAAATACAATGACATTTTTGCAGCTATAATATAAATTTAATTAGCTCGAAGATATTGCAATAATCTTATTTTTCCATACCCATTGTAAATTTAAATTATATTAAGTTCGGTATTTATTTTGAGGGGGAATAGTCATGGAAAATAAATCAAATAAGTCAATATCAAATGGAAAAGCATTAATACCTTTCGTAATCTTTATTGCAGTTTATTTAGGTAGCGGAATAATTCTTCAAGCAAAAGGCACAGAAATGGCTTTTTATCAACTTCCAGCACCAGTTGCAGCATTTTGTGGTATTATTAGTGCATTTTTTATTCTAAAAGGAAGCATTAATGAAAAATTTGATACTTTTGTAAAGGGCTGTGGAGATTCAAATATAATTATAATGTGTATAATCTATTTACTAGCTGGAGCCTTTGCAACTGTATCTTCAGCTATGGGTGGAGTTGATTCCACTGTCAATTTAGGATTAACTTATATACCAGCAAACTATATAGTGGCAGGACTGTTTATCATATCTTGCTTCATATCCCTATCTACAGGAACTTCAGTTGGTTCAATAGTGGCTGTAGCGCCTATTGCAGTAGGACTTGCTACCAAAGCAGGACTTTCCCTTCCACTTACGCTAGCTTCTGTACTTGGTGGATCAATGTTTGGAGATAACTTATCTGTAATATCAGATACAACAATTGCTGCAACTAGAACTCAAGGTTGTGAAATGAGGGATAAGTTCAGAGTAAATATATATATAGCAGCACCAGCGGCAATCATAACATTAGTTTTATTACTTATATTTGGCAGGCCAGAAACTATACCTGTAATGCAAAATTATGACTACAACATAATTAAAGTTTTACCATATTTATTTGTATTAGTACTATCTTTAGTTGGAGTAAATGTTTTTGCTGTATTAACAGGAGGAATTATTATTTCAGGCATAATTGGTTTAACATATGGAGATTTAACAGTTTTAACTTTTACACAACAAATATATGAAGGCTTCAAGAGCATGATAGAAATATTTTTGTTATCAATGCTTACTGGAGGACTTGCTGAAATGGTAACTAAAGCAGGTGGAATTCAATTCTTACTAGATAAAATTCAGCAAATGATGAAGAGTAAAAAATCAGGAGAAATTGGTATAGCAGCGCTTGTATCATTAACTGATGCTGCGGTTGCTAACAATACTGTTGCAATTATAATCAACGGGCCTATAGCTAAAGAAATGTGCAATAAATACAAGGTTGATCCTCGCAGAAGTGCATCATTACTAGATACTTTTTCTTGTATAATGCAAGGAATAATACCCTATGGTGCTCAGATGTTAATGCTTCTAAGCTTTACAAAAGGAGCAGTGTCTCCATTTCAAGTAATACCTTTAGCTTGGTATATATATCTTCTTGCTATATCAGCAATTACTTCAATATTCGTACCATTTGCTGATGGAAGTATAAAAAATAACCCATGGAAATGGGATAAAGAAAATGAAATAGAAGTTAAAGCATAGAACTTTCTTGTAAAAAAGTGAATGGAGGAAAAGCAATGAATAATAAATTAGTTGAAATCCGTTGGCATGGACGAGGTGGACAAGGCGCTAAAACAGCATCATTACTTTTAGCAGAAGCTGCTTTTAATGTTGGAATGTATGTTCAAGGATTTCCAGAGTATGGACCAGAAAGAATGGGGGCACCAATAACTGCATATAACAGGATTGCTAATTTTGAGTTAAGAGTACACAGTAATATTTATGAACCAGACTATGTTGTTGTGGTAGATGAAACATTATTAAAGTCTGTACCCTGCACTAAAGGATTAAAAAAGGAAGGGGCTATAATAATCAATAGCAAAAAGAAACCAGAAGAGCTTAGAGTCGAATTAAAAGGATATGAAGGAAGAGTATATACAATAGATGCAAAGGGTATTTCAGAAGAAATATTAGGTGCAAATTTCCCCAATACACCAATGCTTGCAGCAGTAGTTAAAGTAAGCGGAGTATTAGAAGAAAAGCAATTTGTAGAGGATATGGAAAATTCATTTAAACATAAGTTTGCAAGTAAACCTCATGTTATCCCTAAAAATATTGAGGCACTTAAGAGATCCCTTCAGGAGGTGAATGGAATTGGGTAAAAGAATGAATATAAATTCAAATACAAAGTGGCATGAGTATCCAAGAGGTGGAGAAGTTCTTGATGCAGGTAATGCAGAAGAATTCAAAACTGGTGATTGGAGATCTATGAAGCCAATTTGGCATGAAGATAAATGTAAACATTGTATGTTTTGTTGGGCTGTATGTCCTGACATGTCAATAGTGGTTAAAGATGAGAAAATGATAAAAATAGATTATGACTTCTGTAAGGGCTGTGGAGTTTGTACAAAGCAATGTAAATTTGGAGCACTAGATTTTGTATTAGAGGAATAAGAAGGAGGAAGAATAATGGCCAAGGCTGAACAAATCAGAAAGAGTTTAAGTGGTAATGAGGCAGTTGCTACAGCTATGATGCAAATAAATCCAGATGTAATGGCTGCATTTCCTATAACACCATCAACTGAGGTACCACAATATTTTTCATCATTTGTAGCAAATGGGCAGTGCACAACTGAGTTTGTACCAGTAGAATCAGAGCACAGTGCTATAAGTGCTTGTATAGGAGCATCAGGGGCAGGTGCAAGAGTATTTACTGCAACTTCTGCTAATGGATTAGCTCTTATGCATGAAATGCTATATATAGCTGCAGGAGACAGACTTCCAGTAATAATTGCAGCAGTAAATAGAGCGCTAGCATCTCCAATCAATATACACAATGATCATTCGGATACAATGGGAGAAAGAGATACAGGATTTATTCAAATTTATGCTGAAAATGTCCAAGAGGCATATGATAATTTTATACAAACTGTAAAAATAGCAGAGCATCCAGAGGTTATGACCCCCGCTATGGTTTGCTATGATGGATTTATTACATCTCATGCTGTTGAAAATTTTTATATGTTAAATAATGAGGATGTTGAAGGTTTTGTAGGAGAAAATAAGAGGGTTGAAGATGGTCTTCTTGGAAAAGAAAATAAACTGATAGGTGCATTAGGGCTTCAAGATGTATATATGGAGATGAAAAGACAGCAATTAGAAGGGGTATTAAATGCTAAAAGGGTATGTTTAGATGTAGCTAAAGAATTTGAAGAATTAACAGGAAGAAAATACGGATTTTTTGAAGAATATAAGTTAGATGATGCTGATTACGCCATAGTTATTATAGGATCATCGGCTGGAACAGCTAAGAGAGCCATTGATGATTTAAGGATTAAAGGAGTCAAAGCAGGACTTCTTAAGATAAGATTGTTCAGACCATTCCCAAGTGAAGAAATTGCTAAGGCACTTAAAAATGCTAAAGCTATAGCTATAATGGATAAATCAGAAGGCATGTCTGGAAACGGTGGCCCATTATATACTGATGTTGTAAGCTCTTTATATGGAATATCAGATAATAAAATAATAATGAGCTTTATTTATGGATTGGGTGGAAGAGATGTTAAAGTAAGCAGCATAGAAAAAGTGTATAATGAATTACAAAATGCAGTTAAGACAGGTAAATATAAGCGACATAACTATTTGGAAGTAAGAGAATAGGGGGGAGCGAAATGGCAACATTAAAAGAGTTAACTAAAGTCAAAGAAAGAATAACTGCCGGACATAAAATGTGTGCTGGATGTGGTGCTCCAATGGTTGTTAAATGGGTTCTGAAAGCTGTGAGGGAAGAAGATCAAGCTGTAATTTCCAATGCTACAGGGTGTCTTGAAGTTTCCTTTGGAGTTTACCCATATAGTGCATGGAAGGATTCGTATATTCATACAGCTTTTGAATGTGCTGCTGCTACAGGCAGCGGTGTAGAAGCTGCTTATAGAGCATTAAAGGCAAGAGGAAGAATTGAAGATAATTATAAATTTATAACATTTGGTGGAGATGGAGGTACCTACGATATTGGATTTCAATCCCTATCAGGAGCAATGGAAAGAGGACATGATATGCTTTATGTTTGCTATGATAATGGAGCTTACATGAATACTGGCATTCAAAGATCATCAGCAACTCCATTAGGAGCAGATACAACTACAACACCTCAAGGAAAAGAATCTTTTGGAAAACAACAGTATAGAAAAGATTTAACTCAAATAATGGTAGGACATCATTTGCCCTATGTGGCTCAAACTGTCCCTGTAATACCCGGAACCAAATATATGATGGATTTATATAACAAATCTAATAAAGCTATAAATGAAATTAAAGGCCCAAAATTTATGAATGTATTAACTCCATGTCCAAGAGGATGGAGATGTGATACTGAAAGTGAATTAGACTCAATTAAAGCAGCTGTTGAAACTTGTTGGTGGCCTCTATATGAAGTAATTGATGGGGAATATAAGTTAAACTACAGGCCAAAAGAAAGATTACCAATAGAGGAATGGTTAAATCTACAAGGAAGATTTAAGCACTTATTCAAATCAAAAGAGGGAAAAGTTAAGATAGCTGAAATTCAAAATGAAGTTGATAAAAGATGGAAGAATTTATTATTTCTTTGTAGATACAATGAATAGATTTTAAGATAATATTTGGATTTGCTTCTATGTAAAGAGGAGTTTCTCGTAACGTATATACGTCACGAGGAGCTTTTTTTCTTTAAATATTCTCAAATACCATAAAGTCGTGAGTTTTATTCAAATATAAAGCAAACTAAACATAACTCTAATATAGTAGTATAATAAATAAATGAATTATGGAGTAAAGGAGAATTGAAATGAACGACGAAAATGGTTTTGAAGGGTTAGGAAAAATATTAAAAACAAAACATGCTAACTGCTTTGAGGTAATGAAACCTAAAATTATACAATATACTGCTAAAGAAAGTTTAACTATAGGATTTCCGGTTTTAGAAGAATATCTAAATCCCGATGGAAGAATGCAGGGAGGCTTTATAACTGCCGCTTTTGATAATACCTTTGGTGCTTTATGTTTTTATGAAGTTAAAGATTTAGCTTTACCAGCAACTATAGATATAAGTACTAGTTATCAAAGACCTATATTTATGGGGGATGAACTTATAATAACTGTTGACATAAAATCCATGGGAAATACCATAGTACATATGACAGGAGATGCAAGGAATAGAGAGGGAAAGTTAGTTGCCACAAGTACAACTAATATAATGCTTTTAAAAGATGATACTAAGATAAAATAAATATTTAAACACTAAAAGTAAAGCTATTAGGATAAAAAATTTATCTTAATAGTTTTACTTTTATAAGTTGACAATAAAGCTGCACTAGTGTATTATGTTATTAGTACACTAGTACTATGTAACATTTGCGATAATAGGGAGGTGCAATATGAGTATAAACTTTGACGATAAAAGTCCAATATATGTTCAAGTAATTAATATGATAAAAAAGCAAATGGTAGCAAGAGAGTTAAAAGGGGGAGATAAATTGCCGTCTGTAAGAGATTTATCAGCAGAATTAAAAGTTAATCCTAATACTATTCAAAGAGTGTATAAAGAACTTGAAAGAGAAGGATTAGCATTTACCCAAAGAGGTATGGGAACCTTTATAACAGAAGATGAAAATGTAATACATAACTTAAGAAGAGATACTGCAAAGGAAATAATGAGTTCTTTCATAGAGGGTATGAAACATTTAGGATTCAATAATGCAGAAATAATAAATATGATTGAGAAAAAGTTAAAGGAGGAAAATTAAAAGTGAATATAGTGTTAGAGACTAAAGATTTATCTAAAAGCTATTTTACAAAGAAAGCATTGAAGAATATAAATATGTCTTTAGAAAAAGGGAAGGTACTTGGGCTCTTAGGACCTAATGGAAGTGGAAAAACTACATTTATAAAAATTGCTGTGGGAATTTTAAGACAATCCAGTGGAGAAATTCGAATTGATGGAAAAAAACCAGGGGTGGACACAAAAGCAGTAGTGTCATATCTTCCTGATAGAAATTATCTATATAAATGGATGAAGATAAAGGATGCGGTAGAGTTTTTTAAAGACTTTTACAAGGATTTTCATGAAGAAAGGTGTAGCGAACTTTTGAAATTTATGAAACTTGAAGAAGATATGAAGATAACTTCTTTATCAAAGGGAATGATGGAAAAATTAAACTTGACTTTAGTGCTGTCAAGAAAGGCTAAGTTATATATATTAGATGAACCACTAGCGGCAGTTGATCCTGTAGCTAGGGAACAAATACTTGATGCAATTATTCAAAGTTACAATGAGGAAAGTTCTATGATTATAACAACTCATCTTGTAAAAGACATTGAAAGAGTATTTGATGATGTAGCTTTAATAAAAGATGGAGAAATAGTTCTTTCAGGAAATGCTGAAGATTTAAGAATGGAAAAAGGTATGTCTATTGATGAACTATTTAGGGAGGTATTTAAATAATGGATAAGTTAATAAAATATGAGTTAAAAGGAGACTATAAATTATTTGGCATAATATTTACAATTGCTATTCTATTAAATGGTGGTCTTTTCACTAGAATAGATAAGTGGGAAGAGGGAATTATCATAGCTTTAACTACAATGATCAGTTCATTTTTATTCTTAACCATTTTAATATTTGTAATTAAATCCTTTGAAAAGGAAATGTATGAAGATAGAGGATATTTAACCTTTACATTGCCAGTTAGTGGAAGAAAAATAGTAGGAGCTAAGCTTATTACTGCACTAATATGGTTTGCAGTAGCGGGTATACTATCACTCATATCCATAAGAATACTCTTTGGCCTTGTATTTGATGAATCAATTATAAATGAACTTAGTACAAGGTTAAGTACTTTTATCAATATGAAAACTATATTAGCGGTAATTTTATTTGGAATAATAAATATAATAACCCTTTTGTTATTAGTATATTTTTCAATAACTATTACGAGAGTGGCGCTAAAGGGTAAAAAGGTTAGTAAGTTCTTAGGGTTTGTAGCGTTTATAGCGTTAAATGCAGCTATTGCTTATATTGAATATAAGATAATACAGCTTTTTCCCCAAACAATAAGCTTTATGCCAGAGCTTTTACAAGGGTTCCCAGCAAATGCTGAGCCAATGCTACTTGATGGAACACTAATAACTATTAGGAATTCAGGTTTAAATATTAATATAGCAGCTGTAATTTATAATATCGTTATTTATGTAGGGTTATTTTTGGGAACAGGATATCTTATAGATAATAAAATAGATATTTAGAAGTATTCCGACGGTTTTCAATGCTCTGGGGTGCATGGAATTTTCATCTAGGAAGACTATTGAGTTATGGTAACATCTCAGTAAGCTGAGATGTGCTGATTTATAATGAAATCATAGATTTCTATAGATCATGCAACAACAGCTAATATTTATAAATTAAAAATTTCTAAATAAAGCCGTTTTAAAGCTTATTCAATGTCTTCTACGATGAAAATTCCATACTTCCAGGGCATTAAAAAATTCTTCATTTGAACTGCTGAAGGAAGAAATTCAGCTAACTCAATTTCTAAAATATTTTATGGAAGCAGCCCTGGAGGGTTGCAAGAATTTGTATGTATTAATATTTCATAAAATATTATAAAAATGCTATTGAAATAATGAGAAAGTATAGTTACAATATTAGTGTACTATATTTAATAGTGCACTTAATACAGGGGGTGCGGTTGTGAAAAGAAAAAATTTTGTTGGTTTAGTGGTAGCATTACTAGTTTTACCTTTGGCAATGGCCTTTTATTCGGGAAACAGGAATTATGAAAGAAAAACTACTTATGATACTCCAGAAAAGGTTATAGAAGAATTCTTTAAAAGCTGGAATTTTGATAAAAATAAGTTAAGAAGTAACCATATGTATTCACAGGACTATAAGGATTGCCTATCTGAGAGGCTTAGAATGCTTCATGAAGAAAATGGATTTACAGCTTCTCCGGATAGAAGTTCTGGAAAGGCACAGTTAAAAAGTTTTGAACTTATAAAAGATGAAAAAGTTATAAGGGACATAAATCTTCAATATGCCTATTATGATAGCAATACAAAGCAAGTAATCTCAGGAGTTAATGCCTATTATAAAGATTTTATAAAAGATGTGCCTGAAGAAATAAGATTTTATAGAGTGGATTATAAAGGAGAAAACTTGTATGATACAGAAAGTAGTCCAGAAAACTTTACAAGGATATATACTCTTATAAAAAAGGATGGACATTGGACTATAGATAATTTTGGAGATAGCGGAAATTATCATATATTAAATGAGGAAAATGCAAATTAGGGGGAATAGCAATTGATAGTAATTGATCCAAGAAGTAGTACTCCCATATATGAACAGATAGTTATTAGAATTAAAGAGCTTATATTAAAAGGTGTGTTAGAGCCGGGGGATAAGCTGCCTTCTGTAAGAGAACTTTCAGGTATAATTACAGCAAACCCTAATACAGTAAGCAAAGCTTATGCAGAGCTTGAAAGACAAAAGGTTATTGAAACTATAAGAGGACGAGGTACCTTTGTTGTTGAAAATTATAAACCTAGAATTCAGGAGGACAGAATGGAAGCTTTAAAAGAAGATTTAAAGAAAGTAATCCTTGAAGCCAAGTATATGGGGCTTACGAAAGAGGAGCTTGTAGATATAATGGATATTTATTATGAAGAATTTAACACACATGGAGAGGAGGGGAAGAATTGATAGAGATAAAGGGCTTAAGTAAAATGATAGAAGATAAATACATATTAAAGGAAATAAATCTTAAGGTTAACAAAGGAAGTATATTTGGACTTATAGGGCCTAATGGAGCGGGAAAGAGTACCCTTATAAGATGCCTCACAGGTATATATGGATTGGAAGAAGGAGAAATACTTTACGAGGGGCAAAGTGTTTATGAAAATATAGATGTAAAAAATAAAATAGGATATGTAGCAGATGAAAATAACTTTTTCTCTACATTTAAGCTTATAGACATTATAAGTTACTATAAATTAGCTTACAAAAACTTCGATGAAGAAAAGTTTAAAGAGTTAAATAAAGAATTTAAAATGAATACTAAAAAGAGGTTTTTTCAGCTATCAAAGGGAAATAAAATGAAGTTCGCCATTATGATGGCTATGTGTATACAACCTGAATATCTAATATTAGATGAGCCTACCTCTGGAATAGATCCAATATTTAAAAGAAAGTTTATTGAAATGCTACTAAATGAAGTAGCAGAAAAGGGAACTACAATTATAATATCTTCTCATAATTTATCTAATGTAGAGAGAATATGTGACACTGTAGCAATATTAAATAATGGAAAGGTCACAGCAGTAAGCTCTATAGATGATATGAAAAATAAGATTAAAAAGCTTCAGGTGGCATTTAAGGCAGCAATTAAAGAAGAAGAACTAAAAATTCATGGAGTAGTTAAGATTGAAAATGTAGGAAGAGTTTATAATATAGTAACTACTGATTATGGAGCAGAACTAATAGCCAAAATCAATTCACTAAACCCTCTATTTGTAGAAGAACTTGATTTAAGTCTTGAAGATATATTCATATATACCATAGAAGGGGAGGGAAAATAAAATGAAGAAGTTTTTAAACAAAGCAGTTCTATTTGAAACCCTAATTTCTATGAAATATATAATAATTTTAGAATTTTTAGTTGTGGTTGTTGGAGCTTTGACGAAGATATCAGAAGTCCATAACTCAATACTTAATAACTTTGATTACTTTAGAAGTTACTTGTCAATAGATATTATAGTAATAATGATGATACTTGCTGCAATGAACTTTCTTATCTCCATAGGAGTTATGGGTATTAATAAACATAAAAACTTTTTATTTTTAAGTTCCCAGCCTATAACAAGAGAAGAAATGGTATTTACAAAAGGGTTTATAGCCTTGTCGTTAAGTTTTATAAATGTAGCATTATATATGTATATAAACTATATAGATTTTATAGCAAATAAACAATTATATAAGTATTTTTTAATAAATTATAATAATGAATTTCTAATAAAAGAGCTTATACTATTAATTACATTTTCTATAGGTTTCTTTACTTATATATTTTTAATAAATGGGATAGTAAACAATGGAATAGCAGCCATAATAACTACTATAGCAATACCATGTTATCCTTTTGCATTTGTGCTGCTTGCACATAGTTTAGTACCTTATAGATTTCGTGGATTTTTAAGTGAAATACTTGATTATATATTGAGCAATATATTCAGCTATGCTAATGGAGAAAAGATATTTAAGGTAACTGTTATAGCCTCCTTAATAATAATATCAATATGTGCTGCAGTGTGGAAACTAATAATAATAAATATATATAAGAAAATAAGAATCGAAAATATGAATAAGCTTTTCATATCAAATACAGTAAGTAAGATTATAAATATTTTAATGTGTATAGTACTTAGTTTATTGATGGGAAATATAATGGTAGCTGTAGTTTTTATATTTTTGAATATATTTATAGCAAATCCTTACCAATCTATTCAAATGCCTAGGATAATTTTGCTCATTTCAAGTATAATTGCAGCGCCTATGATTTATAAAATGCAAAATAAGTTAACAAAATTATATGGGTCAAATTAGTATTATAAATAAATTGGTGAATAAGCATATTAATTAGATGTTAAAAGGAGAGAATTTGTGTGAATATACTTGAAGTAAAGGATGTAAAAAAACAATTAGGAAAAAGAGAAATAATAAAAGGTATAAGTTTTAATGTAAAACAGGGAGAGATATTTGGATTTTTAGGCCCCAATGGAGCAGGGAAAACTACTACTATAAGAATGCTTGTGGGACTTATTTCTCCAAACTCTGGAAGTATAAAAATAGATGGTCATGATATAAAAGGTGAAAGAGAGATGGCACTTAGTGCAGTAGGAGCAGTGGTTGAAAATCCAGAGCTTTATACTTATTTATCTGGTAGGGAAAACTTAATGCAAATTGCAAGAATTAGAGGAATTAGTAAAGCTTATGTAGAGGAAATTATTGAGCTTGTAGAACTTAAAGATAGAATAGGGGATAAAGTAAAAAAGTATTCTCTTGGTATGAAGCAAAGGCTGGGACTTGCAGCAGCACTTATTGCAAAACCTAAACTTTTAATTTTAGATGAACCTACCAATGGACTTGACCCAACGGGTATTATGGATTTTAGGAAAATAGTGAGGAAGGCAGCTCATGAAACAAATACGGCGGTTTTTATATCTTCACACATCTTAAGCGAAGTGCAAACACTTTGTGATACTGTTGCTTTTATAAATAATGGAATAATTCAAAGTGTTGAAAGTATAAATGGAGGTATTGTAAAAGAAAACACAGAAACTATAATTTTATCTGTTAAAGAAATTGAAAAGTGTAGAGAGATATTAAAGAGCTTGAATTGTATTCAGGGAATATCCTTTAAAGAAGATGTATTTAAGCTAATTATTGATAAAAATTCAATACCTGAAATTATATTTAAATTAGCAGAAAATAAAATTCATATAGAAGAAGTTTATAAGAAGCATGTAGAACTTGAAGATAGGTACTTAGAAATCGTAGAGGGAGGAAAAGTGGTATGATTACACTAAAGCTGATAGGTAATGAACTAATAAAATTAATGAATAGAAAGAAAACCTTAGCTATAACTCTTTTATTTGCATTACTTATAGCGTTTGTAGGATTTGCAACATATAAGAATGCAGAAAATATGAAGGAATGGAATAATCCAGAACGAAGAATTCAAATGGAAAAAGAAAATATAGCTCAGTATGAAAGAATGAGGAAAGATAGTACTATACCTGATAGTGATAAAGTTCATTTTGATGAAGAAATTAAAATAGCAAATGAAAGAATTGATTCTATTAAGAAGGAACAAAAGAGTGAAAAACTTGATTGGAAAGTTACACTAAGTGAAGAGATTAAAGGTATGGAAGAACAATTAAAGAGTGCTGAAATGTCTTCAGAAGAAAAGGAAAGAGTTAAAATTAATTTAAATACAAGAAAATATCTTTTATCTAATAATATACAGCCAGAAGAGAATTCATATGAGCCAACAGCATCTGTATTTATAAGAGATTTATTTGGAATGCTTGGAATGATATTTCTTGCAGTAGGAGTAATTATATTTAGTTCAGATATGGTATCAGGGGAGTATACACCTCCAACAATGAAGTTTTTATTAACTCAACCTGTATCAAGGGGAAAGGTACTATTTTCAAAATTTATGGCATTAATTTTATCCTCTACTGTAATAATACTTTTAGTAGAATTTATTGCATTTATAGTTATGGGGATATTATTTGGGTTCGGAAGTATGGGGTATCCTGTATCAGTAGGAACACGCTATATTTATGAGAGTATCACAAGAGGCAATGCTGGAGAACAAGTTATAAAAATAATTGAAGGAAGTACATATATAATTCCTATGTGGCAATATATACTTCAAATGTTTCTAATGCAAGTTTTATTTATAATAGCGTCTGCATCTTTTGCATTTTTATTATCTACAGTAGTAAAAAGCAGCATGGTATCTATGGCTATAAGTACGGTTAGTGTAGTAGCTTTTACTATATTTCAAGCAATGCCATATACCAGAAAATATGTGCAATATCTTTTTACTACTTATGGAGATGTAGGTAAAATTGTAAGTGGAAATATTGCTCAAATGCTTAATAACCCTAGTGTTACATCTATGTATGCAATAGTATTGCTTTTAATGTGGGCAGTGATAAGCTATATAATTTCTCATATTGTATTTGTAAAAAAAGATATATTGATATAAGAGCTATAAAAACAGATAGGTACTAATAAAGTACCTATCTGTTTTTATTTGAAATTTATGTATTAAATTGAATAACCTAACAGTATAATTAGATTAGATTGTAGTGACATGTAAATGGGGAGGTTGGGATATGAAGCCGATAATAGGTATAACAACATTTAAAGAATATAAAGAACAGAGAGAGTATAATTCTTTAGATTGTGCTTACATTAACTCTGTAACTTCAGCAGGAGGTGTGCCTTTATTATTGCCTGTAATTAATAATAAAGAAGATATAAAGCAATATTTAAATAATATTGATGGATTGATTTTTAGTGGGGGGGAGGACATATTACCTGAAATTTATGGAGAGAATCCAATAAATGAGCTAAGAGCCATATCTACTGAAAGAGATTTTTTTGAAATAGAATTATTTAAACTTGCGTATGATATGGATAAGCCTATTTTAGGAATTTGTAGGGGAATTCAACTGATAAATGTGGCCAGCGGAGGAACTCTATATCAAGATATTCATGTACAAAGGGAAAATGCATTAGGACATTATCCTACAAAAATAAAGAGAGATAGTTTATATCATTTTATAGATATAGAGAAGGGTAGCAAATTGTTTGATATATTTAATGAAGAAAGGATAATGGTAAACTCTTTTCATCATCAATCCGTTAAAAATGTTTCTCAGTCGTTTAGGATAACAGCTAGAAGTTATGATGGAATAATTGAAGCGATAGAAGCTAAGGATAAGAAATTTGTAGTAGGAGTTCAATGGCACCCAGAAGCTTTAGTAACGAATCACAAAGAGTTTGAAAAGTTATTTGGGCAATTTATTGATGCAGCTAAAAGCAAATAGAAGTTTATTTAAGGATATATACAACAATATAATAGTATATATCCTTAAAATGATCAAATACTATTCCAGGTGTGTCAATACAATGGATATGGAGAAAAAATATAAAAAAGTGAGTATAATTAATTTAATTTAAGATAATAATAAATAATAATATAATATAAAAAAACTAATCATGATAAGATAACATTCGTCGCTGAGATGAGCGATAAGCAAATCAAATGATTGATAACAACTTGAAAAAATATTTTCAAAAGTTGTTGACAAGAAGAA
>NZ_JMFY01000004.1:0-4924 GCF_000765165.1 Clostridium sp. HMP27
CTTCAAGCCATAATCACCAGATATATAGAAAGAACTATGTTCTTTCAAAATTGCACAGAGTACTATTAATTAGATCAAGCCCTCGACCTATTAGTATCAGTCAGCTGAATGCATTACTGCACTTACACCTCTGACCTATCAACCTTGTGTTCTTCAAGGGGTCTTACTAGCTTACGCTATGGGAAATCTCATCTTGAGGTGGGCTTCACGCTTAGATGCTTTCAGCGTTTATCCCGTCCTGACATAGCTACCCAGCAATGCTCCTGGCGGAACAACTGGTGCACCAGAGGTCAGTCCATCCCGGTCCTCTCGTACTAAGGACAGCTCCTCTCAAATTTCCTACGCCCGCGACGGATAGGGACCGAACTGTCTCACGACGTTCTGAACCCAGCTCGCGTGCCGCTTTAATGGGCGAACAGCCCAACCCTTGGGACCTACTTCAGCCCCAGGATGCGACGAGCCGACATCGAGGTGCCAAACCTCCCCGTCGATGTGGACTCTTGGGGGAGATCAGCCTGTTATCCCCGAGGTAGCTTTTATCCGTTGAGCGATGGCCCTCCCACGAGGAACCACCGGATCACTAAGCCCGACTTTCGTCCCTGCTCCACTTGTAAGTGTCGCAGTCAGGCTCCCTTCTGCCTTT
Organism: Clostridium sp. HMP27; assembly: GCF_000765165.1. Lineage (NCBI taxonomy): Bacteria > Bacillati > Bacillota > Clostridia > Eubacteriales > Clostridiaceae > Clostridium > Clostridium sp. HMP27. Next base: position 644 of record NZ_JMFY01000004.1, read on the forward strand.
GCACTCTACGCGCGATTTCCAACCGCACTGAGGGAACCTTTGGGCGCCTCCGTTACTTTTTTGGAGGCGACCGCCCCAGTCAAACTGCCCACCTAACAATGTCCCGTGACCAGATTCATGGCCTCCGGTTAGAATCCCAGTACTGTCAGGGTGGTATCCCAAGGATGACTCCACAAAGGCTGACGCCCTTGCTTCCAAGTCTCCCACCTATCCTGTACAGACAATACCGAAATTCAATGCTAAGCTACAGTAAAGCTCTACGGGGTCTTTCCGTCCAATCGCGGGTAGCAAGCATCTTCACTTGCACTACAATTTCGCCGGATTTGTTGTTGAGACAGTGCCCAAGTCATTACGCCATTCGTGCGGGTCGGAACTTACCCGACAAGGAATTTCGCTACCTTAGGACCGTTATAGTTACGGCCGCCGTTTACTGGGGCTTAAGTTCACCGCTTCGCTTGCGCTAACGGATCCCCTTAACCTTCCAGCACCGGGCAGGCGTCAGCCCCTATACATCAGCTTTCGCTTTAGCAGAGACCTGTGTTTTTGCTAAACAGTTGCTTGGGCCTATTCACTGCGACCACATTTCTGTGGCACCCCTTCTCCCGAAGTTACGGGGCTAATTTGCCGAGTTCCTTAACAACAATTCTTCCGCTGGCCTTAGGATTCTCTCCTCACCTACCTGTGTCGGTTTGCGGTACGGGCACTAACTTCCTCCCTAGAGGCTTTTCTTGACAGTGTGGAATCAGATACTTCGCGATAAATCGCTCCCCATCACACCTCAGATTCAACTGGCGGATTTGCCTACCAGTCACTCCTAAATGCTTAGACGCACATCCAGTAGTGCGCACATCCTATCCTTCTGTGTCACCCCATCGGTAATAACGTTAGTTAGTGGTATTGGAATATCAACCAATTGTCCATCACCTACGCCTTTCGGCCTCGGCTTAGGTCCCGACTAACCCTGAGCGGACGAGCCTTCCTCAGGAAACCTTAGGTTTTCGGCCAATAAGATTCTCACTTATTTCTCGCTACTTATGCCAGCATACTCACTCCTGTACAGTCCACCGTTCCTTTCGGTACGACTTCAACCCATACAGGAAGCTCCTCTACCACGTGTCGTTAGACACATCCATAGCTTCGGTGGTAAGTTTTAGCCCCGGACATCTTCGGCGCGGGATCTCTTGACTAGTGAGCTATTACGCACTCTTTAAATGAGTGGCTGCTTCTAAGCCAACATCCTAGTTGTCTTAGAAATCCCACATCCTTTTCCACTTAACTTACACTTTGGGACCTTAGCTGATGGTCTGGGCTGTTTCCCTTTTGACCACGGATCTTATCATTCGTAGTCTGACTGCCTGGATAAAAGTATATGGCATTCGGAGTTTGATAGGGTTCGGTAACTGTTGTCAGCCCCTAGCCCATTCAGTGCTCTACCTCCATTACTCAATTACCAGACGCTAGCCCTAAAGCTATTTCGAGGAGAACCAGCTATCTCCGAGTTCGATTGGAATTTCTCCGCTATCCACAGCTCATCCCATGGTTTTTCAACACCAACGTGGTTCGGTCCTCCACGGAATTTTACTTCCGCTTCAACCTGTCCATGGATAGGTCACCCGGTTTCGGGTCTACGGCATGCAACTAGTCGCCCTATTCAGACTCGGTTTCCCTTCGGCTCCGCACCTTAAGTGCTTAACCTTGCTACATACCGTAACTCGCTGGCTCGTTCTACAAAAAGCACGTGGTCACACGTTAATGTGCTTCCACCGGTTGTAGGCACACGGTTTCAGGTTCTATTTCACTCCCCTCCCGGGGTTCTTTTCACCTTTCCCTCACGGTACTACTTCACTATCGGTCACCAGTTAGTATTTAGCCTTGGGAGGTGGTCCTCCCTGCTTCCCACAAGGTTTCACGTGTCTCGTGGTACTCTGGATTAGATCTTAGGATTTCTTTTTTCACATACAGGACTATTACCTTCTACGGTAGAGCGTTCCAGCTCTCTTCTGTTAAAATCCATCCATATTTATGATCTATCCTCAACCCCAGAAACAAGTTTCTGGTTTGGGCTCTTTCCATTTCGCTCGCCGCTACTTAGGAAATCGATTTTTCTTTCTCTTCCTCCGGGTACTTAGATGTTTCAGTTCCCCGGGTCTACCTCCATAAGCCTATGTATTCAGCTTACAGTACATAGCGTTAGCTATGTGGGTTGCCCCATTCGGAAATCTCCGGATCTCAGGCTATTTGCGCCTACCCGAAGCTTATCGCAGCTTATCGCGTCCTTCATCGGCTACTGGTGCCAAGGCATCCGCCATGCGCCCTTTCTAGCTTGATCTTCAAGTTAGATTAGACCTAGTAATAAATATTATTTATCACTTATTAACCAATATTTTAAAATATACTCTGTGCAATTTTCAAAGAACATTGAGAGATAACCAAAGTTGATAACATTTGCTATCAACCATTAAGGTCTCTCAAAATTAAACAGAGAATGAAACCTTCAAGAAAGCTCATCGCTTCTTGTCGACTCCTTAGAAAGGAGGTGATCCAGCCGCAGGTTCTCCTACGGCTACCTTGTTACGACTTCACCCCAATCATTGACCCCACCTTCGGCCGCTGGCTCCTTACGGTTACCTCACGGACTTCGGGTGTTGCCAACTCTCATGGTGTGACGGGCGGTGTGTACAAGGCCCGGGAACGTATTCACCGCGACATGCTGATTCGCGATTACTAGCAACTCCGGCTTCATGTAGGCGAGTTTCAGCCTACAATCCGAACTGGGATTGGTTTTTGAGTTTTGCTCCACCTCACGGTCTTGCGTCTCGTTGTACCAACCATTGTAGCACGTGTGTAGCCCTAGACATAAGGGGCATGATGATTTGACGTCATCCCCACCTTCCTCCCGGTTAACCCGGGCAGTCTCATTAGAGTGCTCAACTTAATGGTAGCAACTAATAATAAGGGTTGCGCTCGTTGCGGGACTTAACCCAACATCTCACGACACGAGCTGACGACAACCATGCACCACCTGTCTCCCTGCCCCGAAGGGCTTCCTCCGTTACGAGTAATTCAGGGGATGTCAAGTCTAGGTAAGGTTCTTCGCGTTGCTTCGAATTAAACCACATGCTCCGCTGCTTGTGCGGGCCCCCGTCAATTCCTTTGAGTTTTAATCTTGCGACCGTACTCCCCAGGCGGAATACTTATTGTGTTAACTGCGGCACAGAAGGGGTCGATACCTCCTACACCTAGTATTCATCGTTTACGGCGTGGACTACCAGGGTATCTAATCCTGTTTGCTCCCCACGCTTTCGAGCCTCAGCGTCAGTTACAGTCCAGAAAGTCGCCTTCGCCACTGGTGTTCTTCCTAATCTCTACGCATTTCACCGCTACACTAGGAATTCCACTTTCCTCTCCTGCACTCCAGATATCCAGTTTCAAATGCAGCACCCAAGTTAAGCTCGGGTATTTCACATCTGACTTAAATATCCGCCTACGCTCCCTTTACGCCCAGTAAATCCGGACAACGCTTGCCACCTACGTATTACCGCGGCTGCTGGCACGTAGTTAGCCGTGGCTTCCTCCTCTGGTACCGTCATTATCGTCCCAGAAGACAGAGCTTTACAACCCGAAGGCCTTCTTCACCCACGCGGCGTTGCTGCGTCAGGGTTTCCCCCATTGCGCAATATTCCCCACTGCTGCCTCCCGTAGGAGTCTGGACCGTATCTCAGTTCCAATGTGGCCGATCACCCTCTCAGGTCGGCTACGCATCGTTGCCTTGGTGAGCCATTACCTCACCAACTAGCTAATGCGCCGCGGGTCCATCTCAAAGCGGATTACTCCTTTGATTATCTCTTCATGCGAAAAAATAATGTTATGCGGTATTAATCTCCCTTTCGGGAGGCTATCCCCCTCTTTGAGGCAGGTTACCCACGTGTTACTCACCCGTCCGCCGCTAATCCACCCCGAAGGGTTTCATCGCTCGACTTGCATGTGTTAGGCACGCCGCCAGCGTTCGTCCTGAGCCAGGATCAAACTCTCAATTTAAAAGTTTAATCTGTTTCGCTCATCGCGTTTCTTAACATTTAACTGTTAAGTAATTGACTGGTTTCTATTCTCTGTTCAATTTTCAAAGACCCTGTCGCTCTAAGCGACTTTTACATATTAACATTTTTGTTTCTTCTTGTCAACAACTTTTTAAAACATTTTTAAAACCTTTGTTGACTTATTTGTCGTTTCTTGTGACGACATGTGTTATTGTATCATGTATATACTATTGCTCTATTATTA
>NZ_JMFY01000040.1:0-20575 GCF_000765165.1 Clostridium sp. HMP27
CTGGTGCTGCTTCTCCTTCATGAATATATCCACATACTGTACATACAAATTTTTTCATAATAAAAATCCTCCCTAAAATCATCCATTTATTTTTTATTTCTAATCCCATATTGTGGGGTTATTATCATTTCTAATTGCTACTTTAATTTTACGTGTTATTCTTTACATTTATTATTATATAATAATTATTATTAATTATCAATACCTTTTTTAATTTTTTTATATTTTTTTTATTTTGTAGTATAAGTTTTCTATTTAAGGGAAATCCCTAATACTTATTTTAGTTTAATTTGGTTTAGTTTACCATGTTATTTTAGAAAACAATTTGTTAATATTTAAAATATAAAAGAGGCACTCCAAAAGTACCTCCTATAATATTAATTATTATACCTTATTTATCCTTTGCCAACTCCACTGTTCTTTTAGCCAAAATGTCTGTAGACGATATAAAATTAAAATCCTTAAACTGACTCTTATCTAAACTATCAAACACCAGCGGGAGTTCTGTGCATCCAAGTATTATTGTATTAATTCCATTATTTTTAAGCTTATTTAATATTTCTATTATTTTGTCCACTTCAAAATTCATATCTCCTGCCTTAACTTTGTAAATTAAATCTAATATAAAATTTTTTTCTTCATCATTTGGAGAGGTAATTTCTAAATTGTATTTATCACAATAGGTTTCATATACCTTTCCCTTATAAGTTCCCGTAGTTGCTAAAAGTCCAACTTTACATTTACCATAGCTTTCATAAATATATTTTCCCACTTCTTCAATCATATTTATAAAGGGCACTTCTACTGCTTGTGTTAACTTGTCATAAAAATAATGTGCTGTATTGCAAGGCATTATAATCATATCCGCTCCAGCATTTTTCAGCTTTACTGCAGTTTCTATCATATATGCTATGGGGTTTTCTCCTTTTCCTAAAATATAGCTAGTTCTATCTGGAATTTCTACGTTATTATCTATAAGCAAATGAATATTTTCTTGGTCATTTTTAGCATTTGTATAACTTATAATTTTACCAAACAAATCACAGGTTGCTTGAGGGCCCATTCCTCCTAGAATTCCTACAACTTTGCTCATTTTCCTCCCCCAACTTAAAAATTATTTCATATATTTCAAACTCTTACACCTAAGAGTTATTTTTTACAGAAGCCTTGTCATAATCAATCTCATTTTCAGTAGCACCAACAACTATTGCTCCTGCCACATCTCCTATAACATTTACGGATGTTCTTCCCATGTCAAGTATTCTATCTATACCTGCAATTAATGCAGCTCCTTCAAGCGGAAGTCCTACAGATGTTAGAACCATCATAAGCATCATAAATCCTGCCCCTGGAACTCCTGCTGTACCAATAGATGCTAATAGTGCTGTTAAAAGTACAGTAACTTGCTGCCCCGGTGTCAATGCTATTCCGTATACTTGTGCAATGAATATGGCACTTACTCCTTGATATATAGCTGTTCCATCCATGTTTATTGTTGCACCTAAAGGAAGCACAAAGCTCGCTATTCCTTCTGATACTCCAAATTTCTCCATAGTACTCTTAATAGTTAAAGGCAGTGTTCCAGAGCTACTGCTTGTGCTGAATGCTAAAGCTGCTGGGCCTGAAACTCCTCTGAAAAATTCTGTTGGAGATATTTTGGATAAAGCTTTAACAGAAAACGAATATACTACTATGGAATGTATTATAAATCCTGCATAACAAACAAGTATTAATTTAATTAATGGAAGCAATACCTTTGGACCGTTAGCTGCAATAACAGGAACTATAAGTGCAAACACTCCGTAAGGTGCTAAATTCATTATCATTTCAGTTATTTTATACATAATTTCAGCTAAGCTATTGCATAACTTTAGATACATCTCTCCCTTTTCCCCAATATAAGTTGCTGATATTCCTGTGAAAATTGCAAAGAATATGATTTGAAGCATATTTCCCTTTACAAGTGCATCTATTGGATTAGTTGGAATAATATCAATTAAAGTTTGAATTAATGATGGCGGCTGATTTACCTTTGGCTGGGTACCTGCTACAAGTGCTACACCTATTCCAGGTTTAAATATATTTGCAAGAACTAACCCTATGGCTATAGCTATTGCAGTGGTTAAAAAGAAATAACCTATGGTCTTTCCTCCAATTCTACCAAGCTTCTTAACATCTCCCACACTTGCTGCTCCAACTACTAAGGATGCAAATACTAATGGAACTATAGTCATTTTAATAAGATTTAAAAATAGTGTTCCTATAGGCTTTATATAATCTGAAGCAATTTTAGGGGATGAAGTAAAAAATAAGCCTACTATTACTCCAAGTACCAAGCCTATCATTATTTTTGTTACAAGACTCATCTTTTTTTCTTTCATTTGAACGCCTCCTATATTAGATTTTCAATTAAATGTATATTACTTTAGCGATGTAATAATTCCTAAGTTTTGAAAAAATGTTTCAGCAAACTTGCGGTTCAGCATCGATTTATCCATAAAAAGCCCAATACCCATTGTGTTTTTGCACCTTTTTTTCGTTATTCTTGCAAAACAAACAAGCTACATGCAGCTTATTTTCTACAAAACCACTGTTGCTGCCCATGTTTATCACAAATAAAAAAGAAGTTTGCACACTTGCAAACTTCTTTTTCAAATTCTAGAACTTTATTTCCACTCCGTAATTCATAACTAAATCAATTATTGCTATCGCTTCAAAAGCTCCTTTCCTGAAATCCCTGGTTCTGTCATACCATATGCATCAAATATCACATCTAGTTCTGCTTCTTTTAATAAACCTTCCTTTAAGATAAGTTCCCTTACAGATTCCCCGGTTTTTATAGCAGTTTTAGCTATTTTAGCTGAATTTTTATATCCTACATGTGGGCATATGGCAGTTATTATACCTACACTGTTTTCAACTAAATCCTTACAACGCTTTTCATTTGCTGTGATGCCATTTACACAGTTTTCTATAAAGGTTTTAACTCCATTTGTAAGAGTTTCTATGGATTCAAACAAGTTATAATAAAGTACTGGTTCAAAGGCATTTAACTCTAACTGTCCTGCTTCTGCTGCCATAGTAATTGTCATATCATTTCCTATTATATTAAATGCTACTTGGCTAACTACTTCAGGTATCACCGGGTTAACTTTTCCAGGCATTATAGACGATCCATTTTGTTTTGCTGGAAGATTTATTTCTCCTATGCCTGTTCTTGGTCCTGAAGACATTAATCTTAAGTCGTTTGATATTTTAGACAAATTAATTGCACAAACTTTTAATGCTCCAGATACCGCTGCAAAAGTATCTAAATTTTGAGTACCATCTACTAAATCATCACATTGTACAAGCTCTAGTTCTGTAACTATACTCAAATTAGGAGTTACATTTTTTACATATTCTTCATCAGCATTTATTCCAGTTCCTATGGCAGTTGCCCCTATACTTACATGTCTTAAATCTTCCATGGATCTTTTTATTCTAGCTATGTCTCTTTTTATCGCATCTGCATATGCCTTGAATTCCTGTCCAAGCCTTATTGGAACTGCATCTTGAAGTTGGGTTCTTCCCATCTTAATTACATGATCCAACTCCTTTGATTTATTTAGTAAGGCATCTACTAAATCATTTAACTGCATTAAAGCTCCATCTAATAATCTTATAGCTGCAATTTTCCCCCCTGTTGGTATAACGTCATTTGTAGACTGCCCCATGTTAACATGGTCATTTGGGTGAACTATACTATAATCTCCTTTTTCTCCTCCAAGGATTTCTATAGCTATATTTGCCACAACTTCATTTGCATTCATATTCATGGATGTGCCTGCGCCGCCCTGTACAGCATCTGTTATAAACTCATCATGATACTTTCCCTTTATAATTTCATCGCAAGCTTTTACAATGGCATTTCCAACTTTTCTATTTAAAAGTTCAATATCCATGTTTGTTATAGCTGCTGCTTTTTTTATTTCAGCTAGTGCCTTTATAAGTTGTGGATGAATTTTACGTCCTGTTATATTGAAATTTTCATAAGCCCTTAAGGTTTGCACTCCATAATAAGCATTTATTGGAACTTCTTTTTCTCCTATTGAGTCACTTTCTATTCTATATCTCATTTTTAAATCCCCCTAAGTATTAATTATTAATTAGCTTGAGCTAGTTCCACCGTTCTCTTTGCCAATACATCTGTAGATGATATAAAATTAAAGTCCTTAAATAGATTTTTATCTAAACTGTCAAACACTAGTGGAAGCTCTGTGCATCCAAGTATTATTGTATTAACTCCATTGCGCCTAAACTCATTTAATACTTCTATTATTTTGTCTATATTAAAATTCATATCCCCTGCTTTAACCCTATAAATTAAATCTAAAATAAAGTTTTTATCCTCATCACTTGGCGAGACAATTTCTACATTATACTTTTTACAGTAGGTTTCATATACTTTTCCTTCATAAGTTCCTGTAGTTGCAAGAAGGCCAGTTTTGCACTTACCATAGCTTTCATAAATATATTTTCCCACTTCTTCAATCATATTTATAAAAGGCACTTCAACAGCTTCTGTCAGTTTATTATAAAAATAATGTGCTGTGTTACATGGAATTATAATCATCTCTGCTCCAGCATTTCTAAGTTTTACTGCTGTTTCTACCATGGGCGTTATTGGATTTTCCCCTTTACCCAGAATGTAGTTAGTTCTATCAGGAATCTCCACATTGTTATCTATAAGTAAGTGAATATTTTCCTGATCACTTTTAGCATTTGTGTAGCTTATAATTTTATTAAATAAATCACAAGTTGCTTGAGGTCCCATTCCTCCTAAAATCCCCACGATTTTACTCATATTAATCCCCCAATTTAAGCTTCTGCATTTTCAGATTTATTTTTATTTTTTATTGAAGCCCTACTATAATCTATTTCACCTTCAGTTCCTCCAATTACAATACATGCCCCTACATTTCCTGTAACATTTACAGCTGTTCTTCCCATATCAAGTATTCTATCTATACCTGCAATTAATGCTGCTCCTTCAAGGGGAAGTCCTACAGAGGATAAAACCATCATTAGCATCATAAATCCTGCTCCTGGAACCCCTGCTGTTCCAATTGAAGCAAGTAGTGCTGTAAGAAGTATTGTTAATTGCTGTGAAAATGATAATGGAATTCCATAGGCTTGAGCAATAAATATTGCACAAACTGCTTGATATATAGCTGTTCCATCCATATTTATTGTAGTACCTAATGGAAGTACAAAACTTGCTATTCCTTCTGATACTCCAAACTTTTCTCTTACTGTTTTAAGAGCTACAGGTAAAGTTCCTGCTCCGCTGCTTGTACTAAATGCTATAGCTGTTGGTGCTGAAGTTCCTCTTAAAAATTCCAATGGTGATATTTTTGAAAACATACTAACAGAAAATGAGTACGCAATTATTGCATGCAATATATAGCCAGCATAACAAACTAGTATTACTTTAATTAGCGGAATCAATACCGCTGGGCCGTTAGTTGAGATAACAGGAACTATAAGTGCAAATACTCCATAAGGTGCTAAATTCATTATTACTTCAGTTAGCTTATACATAATTTCAGCTAAACTTTCACAAAACTTTAAGTATGCTTCTCCTTTTTCCCCAATATAAGTAGCTCCTACTCCTGTAAATACTGCAAAGAATATAATCTGAAGCATATTTCCTTTAGCAAGTGCATCTATTGGATTTGTTGGAACAATGTCAAGTAATGTTTGAATTAAAGATGGTGCTTCAGTAGCCTTTTGCTGAGTTCCTGCTATAAGTGTAACCCCTACTCCTGGCTTAAATATGTTTGCAAGAACTAATCCTATAATTATTGCTATAGCAGTAGTCACAAAGAAATAAATCATAGTCTTTCCGCCAATTCTACCAAGCTTTTTAACATCTCCCACACTTGCTGCTCCAACTACTAAGGATGCAAATACAAGTGGGACTATAGTCATTTTAATAAGGTTTAAAAATAATGTTCCTATAGGCTTTATATAGTTTGTAGCAATTTTAGGTGAAGATGTAAAAAATAATCCTACTATTATTCCAAGTATTAAGCCCAGCATTATTTTTGTTACAAGACTTATTTTCTTTTTACTCATTTGATCGCCCCCTATAATATTTCTTATTTAATTTTAGCAATACCAGTTTTTATAGCTATTTCTCCTACTTTCTTAGAAACAACTTCTACTACATTTTTGTTAAATGGGTCTGGAATTATATACTCTTCAGTTAATTCTTCATCTTTAACAATACTTGAAATCGCCTCTGCCGCTGCAAGTTTCATTTCTTCTGTTATTTCCCTTGCTCGTACATCTAGTGCCCCTCTAAATATTCCAGGAAAAACAAGTACATTATTTATTTGATTTGGATAGTCAGATCTTCCTGTAGCTATAACTCTTGCTCCACCCTTTTTAGCTTCCTCTGGAAGGATTTCAGGTGAAGGATTTGCCATAGCAAAAATTATAGAATTTTTATTCATTGTAGAAACCATTTCTGCATTTAATACATTAGGTCCTGAAACTCCAATAAATACGTCTTTTTCTTTTATAATATCTTTTAATGTACCCTTTTCAAAGCTTCTATTTGTAATCTTTGCAATTTCTATTTGAGCTTTGTTCATCCACTCTTCTCCTTCTGCCAAAGCTCCCTTTAAATCGCACATAACAATATCTTTTGCCCCTCTTGCCATTAAAAGTTTGCATATAGATATTCCAGCAGAACCTGCTCCATTTATGACTATTTTTGCATTTTCTATCTTTTTATCTACAAGTTTTAATGCATTTAGAAGTCCTGCTAAAACCACTATGGCTGTACCATGCTGATCATCATGAAATACAGGTATATCAAGTTCTTTCTTAAGCCTTTTTTCTATCTCAAAACATCTTGGTGCTGAGATATCCTCTAAGTTTATTCCACCAAAGGTTGGAGATAAGTACTTAACTGTCTTTATTATTTCTTCAACATCCTTTGTATCTAAACATATTGGAAATGCATCTACATCCGCAAATTCCTTAAAAAGTATTGCCTTTCCCTCCATAACTGGCATAGCAGCTTCTGGTCCTATATCTCCAAGTCCAAGTACTGCTGTTCCATCTGTAACTACTGCTACTAAGTTCTTTTTAGCCGTATACTTATATACATTTTCTATATCTTCATGTATCTTTTTACAAGGTTCTGCTACCCCAGGAGTATAGGCAATACTTAAATCCTCTCTATTTTTCACTGTAACTTTAGATATGACCTCTACCTTACCACACTTTTCTTCGTGAAGCTTTAAGCTCATTTCTTTATAGTCCATAATATCCCCCTTCAATCCTAAACTTAAGTATATAATTAATGCTAATATAAACCAATTGGCCAATTGATTTTATTTGTGTAATTAAATATTATTGTATATTTATTGCTTAAATATATATTATCCTAATTTTCTAACAACTTCTACATTACAAAAATATTGCAATTGTTTTGTAACTTATGTTATTATCGTTAACGTTTACACATAGACTTTATCAATTTAAAGTATTTGTGAATAAAAAAAGATATATATTTGCAAAAATAAAAAGTTACAAAGGACTTTTATGAGTTCTTTGCAACTTTCACATACATCTCATTTCACTAATTTTTTTTATGTACTACTTCATTGTTAATTTATTATCTATTGAAATTTTATATTTAGTTTTTGGTCTTCCCACTTCTCCATATTCTATGTCTCTTATTAGCTCTCCAAAGGATGACATATATTCTAGATATCTTCTTATGGTAACTCTAGATAATTTCATTCCTTCAGCTATTTCCTCTGAGGTAAAGTATTCTTCCTTATAATCCTTTATAAACTCCTTTATTCTATATAATGTTCTCTCATTTATGCCCTTTTGAAATTCTTCACCTAAACTTAATGAATTTTGGCTTGTTATTTTATCTATATCTTCTTGATTTAGAGTAGCCTTTTCTTTTAAAAGATCGTATCTTAGCTTAAATTTATTTAATGCTTCCTTAAACCTTTCATATTCAAAGGGTTTTACAAGATAATCTATAGCACCGAGCTTTAATACTTCATTCAATTTATTTGTTTCATGTGCAGCTGTTACCATTATTACATCTGTCATTATATGCTCTTTTCTAATTTCTTTTAAAAATTCTATTCCATCCAATTTGGGCATATATAAGTCTAGTATAACTAGTTGCATTTGTTTGGTCTTTATTGTATTTAATGCTTCATTTCCATTGCCACAAACCCCAATTACTTTAAATCCTTCTATACTTTCCGTGTATCTTTTATTTATTTGTGCTACCATTGGGTCATCTTCTACTATAAGTACATTAATCATCCTTTGCCTCCTTTGTAATGTATATCTTAAACTGACATCCTTCGTTTACGTTAGAAAAAACTTCTACCTTGCCATTTAAATTTTCAACAACTTGCTTTAAAAGCATAAGTCCCTTTCCTCTATTTTCACCTTTAGTTGAATATCCGTTAGAAAACACCTTGGTCAAATTTTCTTTAGATATCCCTACTCCTGTATCTTTTACCTCTATTAAAATACAAGAGGAGTCTTCCTCTATAAGTATATTTACTTCTTTCTTTTCCTTATCACTTATACTCACTGCTTCTATAGCATTTTCAAGCAAGTTCCCAATTATGGTGACTAAAGCATGGCTATTAACTCTTCCCTTTGTTCTTTTAAGATTACTATTTGAGTCAATATAAAGCTCTACTCCCATTTCCTTTGCTCTGCTTATTTTTCCAAGCATAAGAGCTGCAATGGTTGAGTCTTCTATTTTATTCATAACAAGAGTTACCTTTTGCTGCTGCTCCTTAGTTTGACTAACTATATATTTTTTTGCCTCATCAGTTTCACCTATTTGAATAAGACCTAAAATCACATGAAGTTTATTCATAAATTCATGATTATTAGCTCTTAGTGCTTCTACTACTTGTCTTACTCCTGTTACCTCCTCGGCAAGCTTTGTGATTTCAGTTTTATCTCTAAATATTGCCACTACTCCTATAACTTTGTCTTTATTTTTTATTGGAATTCTATTTATGACAACTATTGTGTTATTTATAATTATTTCCTTATTATATTGAGGTTCTCCATCTTTAAATACCTGAGATAGATTGAAATTAGATATGATATTTATCATATTTTCTCCTATTTTATCTTCATCTATTTTTAGAATATTTAAAGCCCCCTTATTATAAAAGGTTACCTTTAAACTATCATCTACTGCAATTATGCCATCATCTAAAGAATCCAATACCTCCTGCTTTTGTATAAATAGCTTGGAAATTTGCTCTGCTTCATATCCTAAAAGTGATTCTTTTACACTCTTTGATATTATAAGTGACCCTACACTTCCTATAAGCAGACCTGAAAGTATTACAAGAATTAATGTTATAACTATTTCATATCCGGCTATTACCATATTCTCAGTTAATACTTTTGCCATTACAAAACCTATGGGATCTCCTTTGTCATCCCTTACTACAACAAATGATATTATAAGTTTTCCAAAGCTTTCTATCTTATCCTCTAAAATTTCTTTGTTTTGTATGGATGCTAATTCAGATATGCCCTGAATATTTGTATCATACATTTTTTCAAAATCGGAATTTGCATAAGTATTTCCATTTAAATCTACTATACTTATTGAATCTACATGCTTACCTGATTTTACTATTTCCTTCACATAACTTTGCATTTCATCTGAATCTTTTTTATTTTTTAGTCCATTAACTATAAATGGTGATTTAGATATTATTTTGCTTATATTCATCAAATTAATTTCTGCCTCTTTTGTTATCCAGGACATCCTCATTTGATATATTAAAATTATAGTAACCACTAGAGAAATAACTACTACACTTATATTTAATGCACTAATTTTTGTTCTAAGTTTTACTCTTTCTTTTTTCATATGTGTACCTTCTAAAGTTTATTCTATTACGCTAAATCTACCGGTAAAAAACCTTAAAATTTTAGGCTCATATTCCCATTTAAGACCTTTAATTTCATTTCTCTTTTTATATAAAGATATTATAGCCTCCGCTACATAATCTAAATGAGCATAGGTATAAACCCCTTGGGGGATAGTAAGCTTTACAAGTTCTAACTTTGGGATACGGTCTTTTCCTGTTTTACTATCTCTTCCTGCAAAAACTACTCCTCTTTCCATGCCCCTTACCCCTGAATCTACATATAATGCTGCTGCAAGTGCTTGTGCTGAGAATTGAGACTGTGGAATATGTGATAAAAACCTTTTTGCATCTAAAAAAACTGCTTGACCTCCACTAGAATTTATTACAGGTATTAAGGCCTTTTTAAGTCTTTCCAAAAGATATTCTACTTGCTCTAATCTATACTTATCATAGTTACAATTTGAACCTTGACTATTTAATATATCTTGTTTGGATTTGTTGTTATTTACCTTATTATGTATCAATAAATCTATATATACTTCTCTTGGTTTTAGAAGAAATGTATTATATCCCGCTCTTTTTATAGCTTGCTCTCTCTGTGCTTTAGGAATTATTCTTAACGGTTCGCCATATTTAGGCTCATAGCAATCTGATACAGCACTTTTCATAAATTATTCCCCCAATTTATAATCAGTATATTTTAAATCATTGAAATATTGTTCCATAGTACTAATTCAATATTCCCCTCAAAATTCCTTCCAATTTTACTGCTTTATATTACTTATTACAAAAGAATATTTTAGTAATTTAAAACTTTTACCTATTAATTATATGTAGTGATAATCATGCATATTCTATCTATGATTTTATATAAATCAGTGGCTCTTAGTTTTATCAATAAAAATAAGCACATATTAAAAATATGTGCTACAAAGTATTTTCTTCTGCATCTATACCTGCAAGTTTCATAAGATACATTGCATTTCTTGTTTTTGATATTCCTTCTCTTAGTTTATAGTCAAAATGTATTTTACCTTCACTATAGTACTCTCTGAAATTATAGTTTTTGACAACTCTATTGCTCTTTTCTAAATCTCCTAACTCTAAATCATGAGTTGATACAAGACCTATTGCATTTTCTTTACTCATTTTATTTATAAGAATTTTAGCTCCAGTATGCCTATCTAATGAGTTGGTACCTTTAAATATTTCATCTAATAAAAAGAGTATAGGCTCTCTTTCCTCTACTGCCTTTACTATAATATTTATTCTTAGCAGTTCTCCATAAAAGGACGATATATTCTTTTCCAAATTATCACTTATTCTCATGCAAGTATATATTTTCATTGGGCTTAATGTAAGCCTTTCACCACAAATAGGTGCTCCTGTATAAGCCAGTACCGTATTTATTCCTACAGTCCTTAAGAAAGTACTTTTTCCTGACATATTAGATCCAGTTATTAAAAGAATTTTATTTTTATCATTTATTTTCACATCATTTGAAATCCTATTATTACTTAAAAGAGGATGTGCTATATTTTTGCCCTCAAATAAAAGTCCTTCCTCCTTAAATTCTGGCATAATCCAGGTTTCATTTTCATAGCAAAGTACAGCCAAACTCATTAATGCCTCAATCTCTGCAACTGCTTCAAACCAATCCTGAAGTTTTTCTCCTGAGATAGATTTCCATCTTTCAAGACGAAAGGCTATATAATAATCTAAAAGAAAAATTATATTTATAGGCATATAAACCATGTTAGCTCTATCCCCTGTAAGGCTAGAAATTTTATAAAACTCATCTATTGCTTTTGTTGCTGTACTATTACTTCTTTTTAATTTTTCCTGAATCTCTTTTAAATAAGAAGACTTAAAACTTTGTTTTTCCAAAAGAGCTATTAAATTATAATAATTTCTTATATTTTTTTTATATCTAAATACAATACCTAATGCCTCTCCTCTTTTGCCTCCACCAGGCAGAAGAAGTAATCCTTCAATCAACAATGCTGTAAGTGGCACTCTATACGGAACAATTCCCATAAAAAATATTATTATAAGAGCTATTGAAATTAGTGAGATTACTCTTGTACCTAGAAATATAGGCATATTTTTATATATTGGCATTTTTTCTTTTCCCCATTTAAAAAGTCCTTCTGGGTCTTTATATTCTCCCTTATTTATCATAGCTTCACTTATAAATCTTTCTCTAAATCCAATTTTTTTGCTTAATTCCTTAATAGCCTCTTGCCTTTCGTATAATTCCTCTGTCGAAAAATTAAGTCCTGAAAGCACCGATGCTAATCTTTTTCTTCCTAAAAAGGTATTAGTCTCATTTATCTTTTGAAATAATGAACTTTTTCCAAATATGTCCAAATCATAAGTATAAGGATGCTCTGTATTTATGAATTCTTCTCCCTTATCCTCAAATTCTCTCCATTTATCACTTATTCGTTTTGTTCCCTTGTCATTTAATATAAATATATTCTCTAAAGTATTCTTGTAAGTTATAACCTTATCATGCCAATATACTAATATTGTAAATGCTATAACCGAAGCTAAGAATATAATAGTAGATATGTATTCACTTCTAAGTTTGTAGTAAAGATACATTGTAAAAAATAATCCCGCTACAAATATAATAATTCTTAGAGTACTTATAAAGTTTGCAAGCTGCCTTTGCTTTATAAGTAAAGTTTCATACTTTGATTTTCTTTTATCATAGGAAGCCATTACTAAGTCTCCTTTTCTATTTACCAGCAAATTTTAGGTTTACTTTGATTTTATTTATCCGATGGCAACCATCCGTAATACTCCCATCACACTCTGTGAAAGCGACTATCACCAAATCATAGATTTGGGATATCTGCTTTTCTTAAGTAGGAGATAACTGCTGATACGCCCCTGGATAAGTTCTTCTAAGACTCAGTTGGAGATAAGTATTCTTCATAAGCAAACTCGACCTGAGTCTAAGAATCACTTGATGTTATTTAAAGTGCTAGTCACTAAAAGTTTTTAATATCCAATGGATTGCCAGTTAAACAACCAATTATTGATGAGTATCTAACAAAAGCTCATTAGCATTTTTCAAACACAACTTCTCCATTTATTATAGTATAAAGCGTATTTGTAAATACTTCTAAAGGATTACCATCAAAGATAGCTATATCCGCATCTTTTCCTATCTCTATACTTCCAATCGTATCATCTACTCCTGCTATTTCAGCTGCATTTATTGTAATAGCTTTTAGTGCTTCATCTATTCCAAGTCCTTCTTTAGCTGCAAGCCCTGCACATAAAGGTAAATACTGAATAGGTATTACAGGATGATCCGTCATTATGGCTACTTTGATCCCTTCCTTATGTAAAACTCCTGGAGTTTTAAAGGACTTATTTCTAGTTTCCACCTTTGTTTTAGAAGTCAGAGTTGGCCCTACTACTGCAGGTACATTAGCTTTATTTATATATTTAGATATAAATTCTCCCTCAGTGCAGTGTTCTAAAGTTAAATTTACATCAAATTCCTTTGCTATTCTTATTGCAGTTAATATATCATCTGCTCTATGAGCGTGTGCTTTAAGAGGTATTTTCTTTTGAAGTACAGGTATTAATGCTTCCATCTTAAGGTCTACCTCGAAACTGTCTCCTTTAATCTTTGCAGAGTTCTTTTTTGCCATATAATTTTTAGTCTTAACCAAGGTTTCTCTTAGAAGTCCTGCTGTAGCCATTCTCGTAGAAGGAGCTTTTCCTTTGCCATGATATACTCTTTTAGGATTTTCACCAAAGGCTATTTTCATAGCTGCTGAATCTTTTATAACCATATCATCAATACAAACTCCATAAGTTTTCATAACCACAAACTGTCCACCTATTACATTTGCACTTCCAGGCCCTGTCATAACTGTAGTTATTCCAGAGTTTCTCGCATCCTCAAAAGCACTATCCATAGGGTTTATTGCATCTATTGCCCTAAGATGTGGAGTTATTGGATCTGTCATTTCATTACCATCTGCTCCCTCAAAAGCAATTCCTTCTTCAAATATTCCAACATGACAGTGAGCATCAATTATACCAGGAATGACCCATCCTCCTTTTGCATCTACAACTTTTTCGTTCTTTTCCTCTATATGTTCTGATATTTCTATTATCTTACCATCTTTTATTAGTATACATCCATTTTCATAAACCTTTCCTGTCATGGTAATTATCTTTCCATTTTTAATTAACATTTTTACCCCCCTAATTTTTCCTAATAATATTATTAAATGAATTGCAAAATCATTATGTAAGTAAAGTTTAAACTAAATAGTAAGGTATCATATGGTTATTATACATCACTGAATCAGCTTATTTCAAACAAAAGCCAATTAGTTAGTATATCATATTGAAGTAGATACAAGTATTAATGCAGTTATACATAGACTTAAAGCTATAGATAGTTTTCTGCCTATAGATGCCCACAAATGATTGGGAAAGCTGTTTCCTATAAGCCAAGATAAATAAAGCATGCCTAGTGAATAAAGTATAGTATAATGAAGTCCTCCACTTTCATGGGACCAAGCTTTTAATCCTATCGACTGTAAAACCAAGTCACCAACTGCGGGAGAACCCTTAAAACTTATAGAAAAACCTATAGACAATATAAATAAAAATATAGATATGCTTCCAATACCTATATCCTTAACAATGTTTTTCATAATATCACCCCACAACTTTAACATTTATAAATATTATATAATATTTTTTACACTATTTCCATATAATGTATGTTAATATTCATTAACTTATTTTGCTGCACATGAATATAATACTTGTGTAATATTTATTGGAGGTTACATTATGTTTATTTGCCCTTATATTATGGGTAGTCAATTCTCAAGGGAAAATTATAATTTTAGAACTCAATCAAACTATAGACAAGGAAACTATAGAATTGTAATTAATACAAAAAACCTCACCTTAACACTATACTCTGGTAATAATGTAGTTAAGACATATCCTGTAGCCGTTGGTAAACCGAATAACTCGATACCCACATAAAATATGATGTTGGGGTAGCATGTTAAATAAAGGAGCTTATAAAAAACCAGAGAGAAATTAGATTTCTCCCTGATGATTATGATAATATTATATTTTCTTCTATATTCAATATAAACTATACACATAACGCAGCTTTAATCATTAAACTTCTCATTATATGGATAATGAGAAGTTTCTATAAATACTTTCACTTGCATTTTCACCTTTACTGTTCTACACATTAAAAAATATTATTATCTTTTAATATGTTTTGGTTAAATATAAATGATTGGCTAGAAATAGATCGAATTAAATATTCATCAATAGCATTAATATTCATAGAATTAATAAATTTTATGTCCTTATCCTCAGTAAATATGGTAGAATAATCTTTTATTAAATCTTTAACAACTAATTGAATCAATATAACATTAGATTTAATTAGTACTAATATATCATATTTTAAATCTTTTAAAACTGTATACTTGCCACCTATAAACTCACGATATATAAACGATAAACTACTTCCAATTGCATTTTCCATTAAAATATACGTTGTCCTAAATTTAAAATATTTCAATATTTTTTTGCCAATTTTTTCAAATAGTTTTGATTGTACAAAAACAATAGGATTTTCTACATTTTTTACAATGTTTATAATATCCTCAATATTGTACATACCCGCATATATTTCATTCCTATTCAATGGCCAATATGAAAGCAAACTAATATCTTCAAGCCCTGCTAGAAGATGCTCAAATCTTAATACTGAGTTATTTTCTGCTTTTAGCAATGCAATAATTTTATCTAAATCAGTAAATTCATATTTTATTTTCATTTGTTTAGCATTTAAATCTGTAGGATATGCTGATAATACAGATGTATCCTCAATATCTATTTTGATATGATTTTTACTATCTATACAAAGTATGCGTTGCAGTATTCTATCTAATACTTGTGAATTTTTATATATTTTTTGAATTGTTTGTCTACATAAATCATTTATTTCATCTGAACCATATGTTGTAGAATTTACAAATTCGACTTTATTATAATCTGCTTGTATATAATTTGGCTTGAAAAAGTACTTCAGTAATACCTTAAATCTAGTATTGGGATTATATTTAATATTATTATTTTCCATTGAAAGATAACGCTGAAAATCCTTCTCATTTTTGAATTCCCATAACGGAAATATATCAAGATTAATATTTAGACTAAGTATTCCTATGAGTAAAATTGTTTCAATCGCTTGTTTAGCATCATCAGCTGTCTTCACATTTTTATTAATTATATCCAAACTATTAAAATGCTTTGCATATGTTTTATTTTTAGATAATTCCTCAATTTTTTTCATGTATTGCTCAAATCCATAGTTTTGTAATATCCATAAATATTCAATATTGGTAGCAACCTGTTCTTGTAATTTATTTGAAGAGTCAAGTAAATTATCGAACAACCACTTTTTACTACCATCAATTATACGGGTTTTCTCCATCATAATTAACAACAAACCTATTGTACTCATGCTAGACAATTGTTTGTGTACATTTTCATGTATCACTATATGTTTATTTTCATCAATAGTATTATCTATATTTATAAAAAGATCATTACTAAAGCAATATTGTCCTTGGAGTCCATTTTGTAAGCAATTTATATTATTCATAATAACCACCTTTTGTAAAATTTTATAATTCCCATTATTAGCCTAATTGGTACAAATACAACTTCTCCAATTATATGAATTATGGCAAATTGCATATACTCACTTATTATTAGATAATTACTTTATTCACCCAGGTCTCCTTTTATTGTCAGTTATTATATATCATATAAAGTTCAACTTCAATTCTTCAATAACTACATCTTCTATGCTTCTTTTAATTTCACGTAAGTTATCACATTCGATTAAATCTTGTAACTTAATATCAAGTTTATCCTTATCAAAGGATACATCGAATTCATTTTTTATATCGTAAATTAATCTTTCACTATATACTTGAATAAAACGTAATTTATCCTCATCATCTAATGGTGTAAAAGAATATTTCATATCAAATCTTGAATCTAACGGTTCAGGTATATATTGGTTATAATTTTTCATATTTAGATTTGATGTAAAAACTATGATATATTCATTTAAATTGTGAACATTTCCTGCTCTATCTGTAAATTGTCCGTCTTCCAGCAACTCATAGAAAAAATTAAATACCTTTCCATCTGCTTTTTCAAACTCATCAATTAAAATAACTTTAGATTCAGATTCTTTTACTTTGTTGATTAATTCTCCACCTTTTTCACTCCCAACATACCCTAATGGAGAACCTATAAGGCTATTCAAAACACCTTCAGTTGAGTAATTACCAAAATTGAGCTTAATCTGTGCTTCACCAGGATACATTATTTCAGAAAGCAATCTAGCAAATTCAGTTTTCCCAATTCCTGACTTCCCACAAATAAAAATAGACATGATTTTACGTCGTCCTATTCTATTTAATAACTTAAATTTAAGTAAGTTTGCTTTGAAGGCACGTTTGAAATTCTCATGTCCTTGTAGTTGCTGGCTTAAAGAACTAGCAATATTATTAACTTCATCAATTATCCTTTCATCTTTCTCAATATTCTCCAAATCAGTACATTCATCTACCACCTGCGATTTAAAATCCTTTTGGATTCTAAATATGAATGGAAACAACTCATGCATAGTATCAGTCAAACTCTTATGAACCAAATATTTGATATTTTCTCTTTTAGATAACTCAAAAAAAATCAATTCATATATAAAGGTTTGATCTTTTCTGAATTTAAGATATTCAATAAGTGATGTTATATCTATTAGATAAGCAGTATTCTTCTCAAGCTTATCAAAATTAAAATTAGCACTGATGCCATTGAAGTCTTTTACAAGTTGAGAAAAACTGAATATATTCATTGTGTTTGATTTTTCACAAATTTCACTTACATCTTTGTATACAAAAATATCATTTGTTATTGAATTTATATAAATTATATCGTCAGGAGCTTGATCACTTTCTTTTTTAGTAACAAAATAATGTATATCGTCTTCACTAAATAAAAACGGATACATTCTAGTGAATTTTTCCTCTTCATTAAAAAACAAAGTAAATACTACATTAGGAAACTGGTCATTTATCTCCTCAATATATTCTTCTATCACTCCCCGATGCCACCTATTATTGCTTGTATCATAAAAGAAATTAGTCAGGTCAATTGCGTGATTAGAGATAGATAGTCTGCATATATTACTCGCGGTATCACACTCTCTTACTATAGAAGTCAAAGTAATAAAATCATAGCCAACTAAATCTTCTTTTAAAGCTGCTAAATTTTCTCCATCATAAATATATAAAAGTTTACTCACTAAAACCACCATCCTTGATATTGATTTCTTGAATGATAGCTATTAAGTCTATCAAATGATGTAAGCCTTTAAGTTTATTGTGTTCAATTTTAAGCTCATAGTCTTTCTCAACTTCAGTGCTTGAACTTTGTAATAAACCTACTCGTTTTCTCCTATTATTACGGCTTAATTCATCTTTGTATGATTCGGAGAATAATTCCAAGAACTTTGATGATATACTATCAATAGTAGAAAAATCTATTTCTCCACGATATATTCCTATGACACTAAGTTTACCTAACTGTAAGTCGTTATGAGAGTAGCTATTCTCAAAATACTCCTTGGACTTATATGGTATTCTAATTAAGTAATTATTGTTATTATGATCAAATGTATAGTCAATGGTAAAATCATCTAGCATCTCATCCATCATTTTTGATAAGTTTAACTCGAAGTTGTCATCTTTTGAGAATTGCTTCATATTCCCATCTTTTAAAACATTTAGCACCATTACTGTATCATCAGTATTACGCTGCTTCAATTCTATATTTCTGAATAGTAAAATATTCCCTAATTCTTCTTTATTTGAATCTCGCTTTATTATGGATGAATATATAGTTCTAAGCATAATTGATTTAGTTGTTTTAACATCAAAGCTTTCATAAACACTCGTCTTATTACTATTCTCTGTAGCATGATTTACTGAAGTTCCACTGATTCCAGGCTTATTGAAATTCATGGAAAAGTTTGATTTTAAAATTTGCTGTGTGTTTCGCTCTTTCTCAACAGTTTTCATTATTTTATTATCAATTAGCATTGCAATTTCATGTACTTTTGATGTGTTAATATAAAATAAATTAAACAATTCATCCTTATCCTCTGCTTCATTTCTAAAATCATCTCTTTTTCTGTATAAAATTACTGCCAAGCATACAAATGAAATAAGAGATAATGTCACGATTATAAACTCTTCGTACTTGATAAAAAAAGTATTAAACATAGTTATTTTTGTAATAAGCAAAGTATTAATTGTCGACATAATGATTGTTATTGATAATTCAAATGTAGGGAGTATATACTTCTGAAATAAAGCTTGTACTGCATATGTTACTAGAAAAAGTGTCAATGGCATAACAGCCCAATACTTTTCAACATTCATACTATTAAGAAAGTTACTCAATTTCACTAAAAAATAGGTCATTACTATCGTTCCAATTACTACAGTTAATTTTTCACTTAAAATTCCCTTATCTCTTATATCATCCTTCAATTTAAAACCTCCTAATTAATAATTAAAATATAAAAATGTAGATTTTATTCTACTTTTTTTATCATAATTATTCTTCTTGTCTTATTGATATCATGCTTTTGTTATCATTACTATACAATTCTAGTGTAAATAAATATATTAAACTCATAACTTTTACCTCTCTTTTGCCCCACTCAAAACAGCGTTCACAACTTTCAATTATAGACATAATTAAACATAATTTTACCATTTACCTAAATTTTAGCACCAACTTTATTTTTATACAACTATAAAAAATAGAGTGGCCACTTTTTCACCACTCTAAAAATATTACTGCAAAAATTACATTCTAATTTTCTACTCCTCTTTATCATGCTGTTTCACCTTAGAAACGATATAATCTATATCTTTTGTAATTCTTTCAGCCGCCTGAGTTATTTGTTTTATATTGCTTAGAATTTCCTTCATGTCTTTTAGTAATGTTTCTGCTTGATTTGGCGAAAGGTTCGATAGATAACTACTCCAAAATCTACTCTCATCTTCTTTAGTATAATAGAGCCAAGGCATTCTTTCTTGTTTACAATCTTCCCATATTCCTTTCTCTTCATTCCATCGCTTATAGAAACTGCTTCTAATATGGTCTTGAAGTCCACTCTCTCCTGATCCTGAATAGTTCAAGTTAAGCCTTTTTAATTCATCCATTATTTGCTTTGGAGAATAATTCTTATCCATATAATTACTAATTAAATTTTCTCTTAATTTTTGCAAAACATACATTATAGATATATCATTTGAACTCAAAATCTGCACTCCCTATATAGTTCTTTAATTAATTTTATTTTGATTAGTCACTATATATACATTTTTCATTGGATAATATACAATATTACGGATATCTTTTATCCAAATGTTATTATTTATAACTTTAAATATACTCAACCCTATCTATAAAAATCCTGAAAATCCATAATAGTTTTTATTAGTTTGGAGTAGGTAAGGAGTCTGTCA
>NZ_JMFY01000041.1:0-17093 GCF_000765165.1 Clostridium sp. HMP27
ATCAGATGAAGAGTGTGTTGAATTTGTAATTAGTAAAATGAAAGCTCTTTCAGAAGAAGTTGGAATTCCAAAATCCTTAAAGGATGTTGGAGTAGAAAATCCGGACTTTGAGTTACTAGCTGAAAATGCCATGAAGGATGCTTGCGCAGGTGCAAATCCAGTATTCTTTAGTAAGGAAAAGTTAATTGAATTATTTAAAAAAATATCTTGATCATAAAATAAATGCCAATTTTTATTGGTATCTCAGGCTGTTGATAAAACATTTTATCAACAGCCTTTTTATATTTATTAAAGCCAATACATTAAAAAAGAAGTATTTAAACTTGTAAAGACAGTTAAAGAGAAAATAATTTATAAAGTTACTGATTATACATTAGATACCTATTAAACATAATGGTATTGATTTTAGGAACTTATTTTTGTATTTGCTCTATAATTGTTATATAATGGATATACAAACAATTCAAAAAATTTAGAAAGGATGTAAACTATGAAATCTATTCTAATGGAAATACAGCCTTCTATAAAAAGATATGCGGATATACTTTCAAAGGTTTTAAAGGTAGATGTTGAAATTGCTGATAGCAATCTTGTGAGGGTTGCAGGTACAGGAATGTACAGGAACCTTATAAATAGAAGTATGGAAAAGGAAGGATATATATATAAGCATATATTAAAAACTGGACAACCTAAAATAATAGATAAGCCAGGGGAAAGTGAATTATGTATACCTTGCAGTAAATATGGCAAATGCAGCGAAAAATATGAAATATGTACGCCAATAAAACTTGGTAGTCGAATTGTAGGAGTAATTGGACTTATATGCTTTGGAGAAGAACAAAAAAATCACCTTCTAAATGACTTTAATACATATATGGAATTCTTGCAGCAAATTTCTGAGTTTATAAGTATCACTGCCTATGAGAGAAAGGAAAAGCTTAGAGAAAATACTTTAGTAAAAGGCTTAAATTTAGTAATAGACAAGATGGATAGAGGAGTTATCATTTTAAATAATCAAGACAAGGTAACTCATATTAATAAAAAAGCTATTGAAATTTTAAAGTTTATAGATGGAAACTTTAGGCACACCATAGAAATAGAAAAAATAGATGAAAGTATATTAGAGATGAGCAAATATAAATTAACTATAGATAAGCAAACTTTTACTGTCTATGGTCAATTTTATTCTATAGGACTAAATGAAGACCAATTTGATAAATTATTTATATTTCAGGAAGGGAAAATTACTAAAGGAGAAATTACATCTCATATAAAAATGGATATACAATGTAATGATATTTTAGGAGATTCACCTGAAATGTATGAGTTGAAAAATAATATAAAGAGAATAGCATCTTCCTGTTCCACGGTACTTATAACAGGGGAAAGTGGTACAGGTAAAGAAATGTTTGCACGTGCAATTCACAATGAGGGGGTAAGAAAAAGCGAACCATTTATAGCTATAAATTGTGCAGCTATTCCTTATGAATTGTTAGAAAGTGAACTTTTTGGTTATGTTAAAGGAGCTTTCACTGGAGCATCTGCATCAGGTAAGATTGGGAAATTTGAATTAGCAAATCATGGAACAATATTTTTAGATGAAATTGGAGATATGCCCTTAGCACTTCAGACAAAAATTTTAAGGGTACTTCAAGATAGAAGGATAATAAGGATAGGATCAAATACCCCAGTTGATATAGATGTAAGAGTAATTGCTGCTACTAATAAGGATTTAATGGCCCTTATTGAAAAGGATAAATTTAGAGAAGATCTTTATTATAGATTAAATGTCATACCTTTCAATATTCCACCACTTAGAGAAAGAATAAAAGATATAGAGTTCTTAGTAAAACACTTTATAGATAAATATATGAAGATACTTGGAAAGAATTTTACCAAGATGGATATACACCAAGAAGTTATGGATTTATTTTATGCATATAGCTGGCCGGGAAATATAAGAGAGCTTGAAAATACAGTGGAATTTATGATAAACATGGTTGATACCAGTGGAGTTTTGGTATTAGATATGGTTCCAAGGAGTATAATAAATTCTCAAAGAAAGGTTCAAAAGGGAAAGGAAGAAATAATGACATTAAAGGAGCTTGAAAAAAGAGAAATATTGAAGGCGATTAATATATTTGGGGATACAACTCAAGGAAAAAAGTTAGCTGCAAAAAAACTTGGGATAGGAATTGCGACTTTATATAGAAAGATAGATGAATATGAATTGCATAATTTATAGAAATTTTTAATTTCGTTATAAATCAGCACATCTCAATTCATTGAGATGTGCTGATTTAAATATTAATTATCAATATAAGAAAGTTTATCAACTTGATAATATGCATAAAATAATAATTAGTTAAACATCAATGAACTCTATACTGCTAATAGAAATCTTATGAACGATATTGATAAAAATACCTTTATTGTTAATGATGTAAAGAAGTTTAAATAACAGTTTTTTTATGAATGACAACAAAACTTATATTGGCATAAATAATGCTATGAATAGTGGAGATTAAAATTTAATACGAGGGGGGATGAAGGTGAAAGTATTAACAAATGTCTCTATATATGATTTTCATTCATTAAGGAAAAACTGTTATATAAAGTTTAACTCGGAAATAGAAGAAATAGGAGAGATGAAAAACTTTAATGATGAAGATATAAATGAAATATATAATCTTAAAGGATCGATAGTAATGCCAGGGCTTACAAACTGTCATACTCATATATATTCTACTTTATCAAGAGGAATGAATGCTCCATTTAACCCCAAAAGTTTTCAAGATATTTTGGATCAGCTTTGGTGGAAACTTGATGCAAAACTTGATAACGAAGCTAATTATTACAGTGCATTAGTTTATGGTATTGATTGTATAAAAAACGGAGTGACCTCCATAATAGACCATCATGCTAGTGGACTTGAGATAATATACTCCTTAAGTGAAATTAAAAAAGCTATTTCAAATGAGTTAGGCTTAAGGGGAATATTTTGCTTTGAAACTAGTGATAGATTTAATACTTATGAATGTATCAAAGAAAATATAGAATTTTCAAGAAAAAAAGATGAGAAATTCGCAGGACTATTCGGAATGCATGCATCTCTAAGTTTAAGTGATAAATCATTAAGCATCATATCAAAGGAACTTAATGGACTACCTATACACATTCATGTAGCAGAAAGTCAAGAAGATGTAGAAGATTGCATGGAAAAACATAACATGTCAATAGTAAAAAGACTTGATAAGTTTAATCTTTTAAATGAAGAATCTATCTTAGCTCATTGCGTTCATATAAATGATGAAGATGCAAAAATAATTAGAGACAGGAATTGTAGAATTGCTATAAATCCAACTTCAAATATGAACAATGCAGTAGGTATAGCAAATTATGAAGTATTCAGGAAAAACAAAATAAAATGCATGATAGGAAATGATGGTATGGGAGCAAATATAACCCGTGATTATTTAAATGTAGTATATGCTATGAAAAATAGATTAGGCAGCCCAACAAAGTTTGGTTTGAATGATTTATTAGAACTTATACAAAATGGGTATGATTATGTATCTAATATACTAAATATAAAAATAGGAAAAATAGAAGAAGGATACAAATCAGACTTTATAACTGTTCCTTATGAGCCACCAACACCATTAAATGATGATAACGTTTTAAGCCATATCTTCTTTGGAGTTTTTGAAAGTTTTCATCCTAAAGATGTATGGGTAGATGGGAAAATGTTAATGGAAAACTATGAGGTTAAATATGATACAGAAGCTTTATATGAAAAGTCTGCGAAAGTAGCAGAAAAGGTGTGGGAAAGAGTAAATAAGTAGGGGGTTTTTATATGAATTTGAAAACAACTATAGCAGGTATTGAGCTTAAGAATCCAGTTATGCCAGCTTCGGGACCATTAGTTGGAGATTATGAAAAGATGATGGCACTTGCAGGCTTTGGACTTGGGGGAATGGTAACAAAAACAATATCTATAGAGGGAGCAGAAGTTGTAAGACCATGTATATATGGGAATAAAGACAGCATAATGAATGCTGAGCTTTGGTCGGAGTATTCACTAAAGCATTGGCTAGAGTATATACTTCCTAATTTAAAGAGAGATTTAAATATACCTCTTATAATAAGTGTTGGGTACACTAAAGAGGATATGGAAAAATTAATTCCAGTGTTAGACCGTTATGCAGATGCTTTTGAGGTTTCAACTCACTATGTAGGAAAGGATTTAAGTGTTATAGGAGAAACTGTGAAAGCAATAAGAAGTAATACAAAAAAACCTGTATTTATGAAAGTGAGCCCTCATATTCCAGATCCTGTAGCCTTTGCACAGGCAGTCAGAGATAATGGAGCAAGTGGGGTTGTAGCTATAAATTCTCTTGGACCTACTATGAAAATAGATATTGAAAATAGAAAAGTGTTAGTTGGAAATGAAAAAGGAGAAGTTTGGACATCAGGACCTGCTATAAAACCTGTAGCACTTGCCATAGTAAATAAAATAAAAAGTGCTATGCCAGATTTTACAGTAATAGGGGTAGGCGGTATAGCAACAGCCGAAGATGTAGTTGAATTTTTACTTGCAGGAGCAGATGCTGTGCAAATGTTATCGGCTGCGATGCTTAGAGGTAAGGATTTATATGAAAAGATAATAAAAGATCTTCCAGAGATTTTGAGAAAGTATAACTTTAATAGTATAGAGGAAGTTGTAAACACAACACTTCAAAAGGGTGAAGTTAAATATGAACCAAATCATCCTGTAATTGATGAAGATAAGTGCACAAAGTGTAAGCTTTGTGAAAAGATATGCCCTTATTTTGCAATAGAAGTAAAAGAAATAGTTGAAGTAAATAATGACAAATGCTTTGGATGCGGGCTATGTGAATCTAAGTGTGCTGTACATGCTATAAGTGGGGTTTTATAGAGAGGAGTGGGGATATTTGAAAATAAAAGAGTATTTAAAGCCAGTAAGTCTACAAGAAGCTTATAATCTTGTAAAAAATGAACAAGCTGTTGTAATTGGTGGAGGAGCATTTATAAGACTTGGAGATAGAGAAATACAAAAGGCTCTTGATTTATCAAATTTAAACTTAAGTTTTATAGAAGAAAAAGGTGATGAAATAGAAGTAGGAGCTATGACAACTCTAAGAGAAATAGAATGCTCTAAGATCTTAAAAACTGCATTTGATGGAATGCTATCAGATGCAGTTTCTGAAATAGTTGGAGTTCAAATAAGAAATATAGCAACTATAGGTGGAAGCATTTGTGGAAGATATGGTTTTTCTGATGTTATAACTCCGTTAATGGTACTGGATACTTATCTAGAATTTTATAATTTGGGGAGAGTTCCATTAGAAGATTTTTTAGAAAGCAAGTCTAAGATAGATGATATTTTAGTAAAAATAGTTATAAAAAAGGACGGAAAACGTGGAAAGTTTTTAAGTATAAGAAATACAACCATAGATTTTTCTATACTAAATGTAGCAGTATCAAAAAAAGATAATGAATTTAAAATTGCTGTAGGGGCAAGGCCACTTATGGCAAAGCTTTCAATAGAAGCTATGGAATTTATAAGTAAAGTAGAATTAAGTGAAGAAAATGCTAAAAAGGCCGGGGAGTTAGCTGCGAAACATTTAAGCTTTGGAGGGGATTTAAGAGCTTCTGCGATATATAGAAAAGAACTTTGCAAGGCACTAGTTAAGAGAGGAATCATGGGGGTGATTTAATGAAGATTAATTTAAAGATAAATGGTACTCTACGATTAATTGAAATTGAAGCTCATGAAGTGCTTCATGATGTTTTAAGAAGATGTGGATTTACAAGCGTTAGAAAAGCTTGTGATACAGGAAATTGTGGGATTTGTACAGTGCTTTTAGACGGCAAACCTGTTCCATCTTGCTCCTACCTTGCAGTAAAGGCAGAAGGTCATGAGGTAACTACTATTGAAGGAGTAGAAAAAGAAGCTGAAGAAATAGCAAAACTTATAACTGCAGAAGGAGCAGAACAATGTGGATTTTGCAGCCCAGGATTTGTACTTACAGTAATAGCTATGAAGAGAGAATTACAGAATCCCACAGTGGATGATATGAAGAGCTATTTAGTAGGAAACTTATGTAGATGCTCAGGATATCAAGGACACTTAAGAGCAGTTAAAAAGTTTATGGGGGTGGACTAAATGAAGGAAGTAAAAAGATCCATACCAAAGTTTGAAGGCATGGGACTTATAAAGGGAAGACCGGCTTATACCAATGATTTAGCACCAGCAAACTCGCTTATAGTTAAGGTTTTAAGAAGCCCTCATGCTTTTGCAAAAATTACGAGCATAAATATAGAAAAAGCTGAAGCACTACCAGGAGTAAGTTTAGTTTTAACCTATAAAAATGTACCAAGAAATATATTTACCCGTGCAGGACAAGGATTTCCAGAACCATCACCTCATGACAAATATATTTTAGACGAGTATGTAAGGTATGTGGGAGATGAAGTAGCTGCTGTAGCTGCAGAAAATGAGAGTATAGCTTTAGAAGCATTAAAGCTTATAGAAGTTGAATATGAAGTATTTGAGCCAGTACTGGATTTTGAAAAGGCAGAGGGACATACCTCCATAATACATCCTGAAAAAGAAGCTCATGAAATGTTTCCCATAGGATTTGAGCCTGAGAAAAATATAGCTGCTGCATATAATATGAGCTTTGGAGATTTTGATGAAACATTAAAGAATTGTGAACATGTAGTGAAAGAGACATATTATACTCAAGCTCAAGCTCACACTGCAATGGAAACACATGCATCCTTCGCATACTTAGACTTACATGGAAGACTTACCATTATATCTTCAACTCAAACACCATATCATGCAAGAAGGCTAGTAGGAAGAGCATTAGATATGCCAATAGATAGAATTCGTGTTATAAAACCTAGAATAGGCGGCGGATATGGTGGAAAGCAAGGATTGCATGGAGAATTCCTAGTTTCCTTAGTAGCTTTAAGAACGGGAAGACCTGCAAAGCTTATATATACTAGAGAAGAAGTATTTGAAGCAACCTACTGCAGGCATGCTATGAAGGTTGAAGTGACCCTTGGTTGTGATAAAGAAGGAAATTTAAAGGCCATAGATATGGAGATCTTATCAAATACAGGAGCTTACGGGGAACATGCTCTTACAGTATTTATGGTAGCAGGTTCTAAAACACTTCCTTTATATAATAAAGTTCTAGCAGGTAAATTTGGAGGAAAAGTAGTATACACTAATTTAACTCCAGCAGGAGCTTATAGAGGATATGGGGCCATACAAGGTAACTTTGCATTAGAATCTGCTGTAGATAAAATGGCAGAAATTATAGGAATGGATCCTATGGAATTTAGAAAGAAAAATATGATAAGACAGGGAGAAGGATCACCTGTATTTAAGATAATGGGAGAAGGTACAGAGGGAGTTGATATGATAATTGATAATTGCAAACTTCCTGAATGTATAGAAAGAGGATTAGAACTTTCAAATTGGAAGGAACAGTATCCAAGGAAACAGATTGCACCAAATAAAGTTAGGGGCATGGGCTGTGCTATTGCAATGCAGGGTTCAGGTATTCCAGCTATAGATATGGGGTCCGCACTATTAAAGTTAAATGATAAGGGATTTTTCAATCTTTTAGTTGGAGCTACAGATTTAGGAACTGGAAGCGATACTATACTTGCTCAAATTGCAGCTGAAACCTTAGGAATTCCCACAGAAAAGATTGTAGTTTATTCTTCAGATACAGATTTAACTCCATATGATGTAGGTGCGTATGCATCAAGCACTACCTATGTTTCAGGAAACGCAGTAAAAAGGGCTGCTGAAAATATGAGAAATATGATTATTGATGCAGGAGCAGAAAACTTAGAGGTAGCAGTAGAAGATATAGAATTTGATGGAGAATATATTAAAACCTGTAATGGACAGAAACAAATTAGTCTAGAACAGCTTTCGGTGGAGCTTTATTATAATAAACATCATAAACAGTTAATAGCATCAGGCTCTTTCTCAGGAGAAATTTCACCAGCTCCATTTATGGCAGGATTTGCGGAAGTAGAGGTTGATACAGAAACAGGTAAAGTTGATTTGATTAACTATACAGCTGTAGTTGATTGTGGAACTACAATAAACCCAAATCTTTGTCGTATACAGGTAGAAGGGGGACTTATGCAAGGAATTGGGATGGCAATGTTTGAAAAAGTTAAACATACAGAGAAAGGTAAGCTTTTGACCAATAATTATATGACTTATAATATTCCAACAAGAAAAGATGTAGGAAAACTTACTGTAGAGTTTATAGACAGCTTTGAACCTACAGGACCTCATGGAGCAAAATCTGTAGGAGAAATAGGAATAGATACTCCACCAGCAGCCATAGCCAATGCTATATATAATGCAGTAGGAGTAAGAATTCAAAAGCTTCCAATAACATCTGAAGATGTGCTTTTGGAAATGAAAAAATAGGCACTGAGGAGAGGGGTAATCTTGAGTGAGTAGAGAAGGAATAATTTTAGCGGCAGGTTTGTCCTCGAGAGCTAAGACATTTAAAATGCTTTTACCCTTAAACGGTAAGAGTGTTATTGAAAACACCATAGATAATATGCTTCAGTTTTCGCAAAGGGTAATAGTTGTAGGAGGTTATAAGATAGAACTTTTACAGCCTATTATTCAAAAATACAGAAATGTAGAGCTTATATTTAATGAAAATTATCAGGAAGGAATGTTTAGCTCTGTTAAGTGCGGAATCAAAGCTGTGAGAGAAGATGAATTTTTCTTTACTCCAGGGGATTATCCTCTTATTTCTAAGGATGTGTATTCAAAAATTCTAAGTAAAACTGGTGATATAATAATCCCTACATATAAGGGGAGAAAGGGGCATCCAATACTCATAAAGAGTAAGTTTATAAAGGAAATACTTCAAGAAGGTAAATATGAAACTTTAAGAGATTTCATAAATATCCAAAATCCAAAGTTTATAGAGGTTAATCATAAAGAAATACTTATGGACATAGATACTATAGAAGATTATAAGAAAGCTTTGAAAAATTTAGGGGAAGATTAAGGGGGTGCAGTTTTATATGAAATGCATCAGTGAATCCATAAAAAGATTTGATACAGAAGACAAGATTTCTGGTAAGGCTAAATATATAGGGGATTATAAATTCCATAATATGCTTTATGCGAAAACATTAAGATCTACCGAACCAAGAGCTAAAATAAAAAGCATAAAGTATCCAGAATTTCCTGAAGGGTATTATGTAGTAGATAAAGATGATGTTCCTGGAGAAAATGGAGTGAAAATTATAACCTATGAAGAACCTTTTTTTGCAAAGGATATTGTAAATTATGTAGGGGAGCCTATTTCATTAATAGTGGGACCGGATAAAAGTATAATTTCAGATATAATTTCAAATACAAAGGTAAACTATGAAGCCCTAGACCCTATTTTAACATTAGAAGAATCCTTAGAATGTAAAAAGGAATCAATGTATAAAGATAATAATTGCTTTGTAGAATTTGAGTATTCAAAAGGAAATTTAGGAAAAGTAAAGAAAAATGCAAGCTATGTTATAGAAGGGGAATATGAAACAGGATATCAAGAGCAACTTTACTTAGAACCACAAGGAGTAATAGGTACTTATAAGGATGGAAAAGTTACTGTGTATGGTTCTATTCAGTGTCCATATTATGTTAAAAATGCCTTAATAGATGCTTTGAAATTACCAGAAGATAAGGTTCAAATTGTGCAAGCCACAACAGGGGGAGCTTTTGGGGGAAAAGAAGATTATCCTTCATTAATAGGAGGTCATGTAGCTTTTGCAGCATTAAAAACTAAGAAACCAGTACAACTTATATTTGATAGAAATGAAGACTTAGAATGTACTCCTAAGAGACACCCAAGTAAGATTAAAATTAAAAGCTATCTAGATCAAAATTACATGATAATTGGTAGAGAGGCAGATATAAGTTTAGACGGCGGAGCTTATGAAGGACTCTCAAGTGTAGTACTTCAAAGAACTATGTTTGCTGTAATTGGAGTCTATAATGTAGAAAATGTAAATGTTAAAGGAAGAGTTATGGCCACAAATACTGTGGTTACAGGAGCTTTTAGAGGATTTGGAGCTCCACAGGCTTTCTTTGCAGAGGAAATGCATATGGAACATATTGCAAAGAAATTAGGTATTGATTCATTAGAATTTAAACTAAAAAACATGGTAAAACAAGGTGATAAATCTTCAACAGGAGGAGTATTTAGAGATAAAATAAGAATGCCTGAAATGGTTGAAAGAGCTATACAGATGTCAGGATATAAAGATAAAAAACAAGTATTTAAAAATAATAAGAAAGATGGAAAACTTAATGGAATTGGAATATCACTATTTTTCCACGGTGGAGGCTTTACTGGCAGTGGAGAAAGAGATCATATAAAGGCTAAAGTTAAACTTGTAAGATACCCTGATAATAAAGTAGAAATACTAATAGCTAATGTAGAAATGGGTCAGGGGACTCAAACAGCACTGCGAAAGATAGTTGCTCATACTTTAAATGTACCAGTAAACACTATAATTTATGAAAACCCTGATACAGATAGAGTTCCTGATTCAGGACCTACAGTTGCATCTCGCACTACAGTTGTAGTTGGAAAACTTTTAGAAGAAGCAGCTTCAAAACTTAAAGCAAGGTGGAACGAAG
This sequence comes from Clostridium sp. HMP27, assembly GCF_000765165.1. Lineage (NCBI taxonomy): Bacteria > Bacillati > Bacillota > Clostridia > Eubacteriales > Clostridiaceae > Clostridium > Clostridium sp. HMP27. The sequence goes on from NZ_JMFY01000041.1 coordinate 10,724, forward strand.
AAGGGCAAATAGAAACGGAAGCAAATTACAAATTTCCAGAGATTTATTCTTGGGATGGAGATAATTTCATAGGTGATGCATATAACTCATATTCTTGGGGAGTAAATGTGGTGGAAGTAGAGGTTGATTCACTAACTTATTTACCAGATATAAAAGGAGTATGGTCAGTATTTGATATAGGTTGTGCTATAGATGAGAGAATAGTCAGAGGACAAATTGAAGGTGGAATGCTTCAGGGGTTAGGCTATGGAGGCATAGAAGTTATGGAAAGCAGGAATGGACGCATAATGCAGAAGACCAGCAGTGACTATACAATTCCAACTATTAAAGATGCTCCTAAAATTGAAAATGAACTTATATGTGAGCCTTACTTTAATGGCCCATTTGGAGCAAAGGGGCTTGGAGAGTTAACACTTATAGGTGCAGCACCAGCTTATGCACTAGCTATTCAAGATGCAATAGATAAAAATATTTATAAAATTCCAGTGAGACCTGAACATTTAATGGGGGTGATGGAAAATGAGCAAAATTAGCTTTGTTTTAAACTTTGAAAAGGTAGAAATAGATACAAATCCCCTAAGAAGGCTGTTAGATGTACTAAGAGAAGATTTTAATTTAACAGGGCATAAGGAAGGTTGCGGCGAAGGAGAATGTGGAGCTTGCTCAATTATCATTGATGGAAGACTTATAAATTCATGTTTAATGCCCATTGGAAGGATAGAGGGCAAGGAAGTTTTAACCATTGAAGGTATTCAAAGCACAAATAAATACGAAGTTCTAAAGGAAGCATTTGAAGAAGCAGGAGCAGTACAATGTGGCTTTTGTACTCCTAGTATGATAATGGCCACAGAAGTACTATTAAGAAATAATTCAAAACCTACAATAGATGAAATAAAGGAAGGGCTTTCAGGGAATCTATGTAGATGTACAGGGTATAACATGATAATAGAAGCGGTACAAATGGCAGCAAAAAGAGGTGACGGACTATGGTAGAAATATATAAACCTAAAACATTAAAAGAAGTTCTTCAAATATTGAATAAAGAGCAAGTAGTAATATTTGCTGGTGGAACAGATCTTATGGTTAAAAGAAAACAATGGTCAGGAATGACACCTAAATTTCAAAAACCAATAGTATTTATAGCAGATATTCATGAGCTTAAGAAAATAGAAAGAAGTGAAGATAAGCTTACAATAGGAAGTGCTGTAACCTATACTGAACTTATTGAAAGTATAGTTATTCCTGAATATATGAGAAGTATATTTAGTGGGGTGGCATCACCTGCAATAAGAAATATGGGAACTATAGGTGGAAATATAGGAAATTCATCGCCAGTAGGAGATACACTTCCTTTACTATATGCCTTAGAAGCAAAATTAAATTTACAAGCGGAAACTTCAAAAAGACAAATAGATATAAAAGATTTTATATTAGGACCAGGAGTAAATGATTTAAAGGAAGAAGAATTAATAACTTCTATAGAGATACCTTTGAAGGATTTTAGCGTTACAGATTATCATAAAGTAGGAACTCGTAAATCAACAGCGCTTGCAAAGCTATCATTCCTTGGTATAGCTGAAATTAAGGACAATAAAATTCATGATATAAGAATTTCATTTGGAGCAGTAGCTCCAACAATAGTGAAATCTAAAGAAATAGAAAATAGAGTTGTTGCACAATCATTAAATGGTGAAGAGATAGATAGAAATGAATTAATAAAACTATATGACAAACTTATAAGACCAATTGACGACCAAAGATCTACTAAAGATTATAGAAAAGCTGTTTGTTTAAATTTACTTAATAGTTTTCTAGATAAAATAATAAAATAAGGTTTAAGGTCATTATGATAATTCTAACTAAAATAGAATTATCAATGTGATAAGCAATTTTTCTTTCATACTAATTTTTTTAGGGTTATAATCTTCAATTTTAGTTATCAATTTGGTAAGTATTATCATATTGATAACTATTTTTTATGATTTTTCTGTGTATAAAACTATTATGCCATTATAAAGTAAAGAATAAAGCACTATAAAGCTTTTAAAAGATTATATTTTGATAGAATTACACAAAAATTTTTGCTTTATTGTTAAAACTAGTAATGTAACAAATTATTGGCATGGTTAATGCTTCTAAATAAATTATGATATCAGATACTAGAGATTAAAGTAGGTAACTTATCACTAATAGCTTGTTACTAAAAAGGGGGAAGGTAATATGGATATAAAATATAAAAGTAATGGCAAATGTCGAAGTGGAAATTTTAAAAAGACTTTGGTAAGAGACTTTGAAATGGATGAAATAAAAAAGGTGAATAAATTTCATGAAAGCTTTGAAGTTTATAATAAAACTCCACTAGCAAGACTTGATAATTTAGCTAAAAACTTAGGAGTGAAAAACATATTTGTAAAGGATGAGTCCTATAGATTTGGATTAAATGCATTTAAAGTACTAGGAGGTTCCTATGCTATAGGAAAGCTTCTTGCAAAAAAACTTGGTGTAGATATTTCAGATGTAAGCTTTGAATATCTAAGAAGTGAGGAAGTTAAAAATAAGATAGGACAAATTACCTTAACTACTGCAACAGATGGAAATCATGGAAGAGGAGTTGCTTGGGCAGCACAGCAGCTGGGACAAAAAGCTGTTGTTTATATGCCAAAGGGATCATCACTCACCAGATTAAATAATATAAAGGCGACTGGAGCAGAGGCTTATATAACTGATTTAAATTATGATGATGCAGTAAGACTTTCACTTGAAAATGCTAAAAAATACGGATGGGAAATAGTTCAAGATACTGCTTGGGAAGGATATGAAGAAATTCCACTTTGGATTATGCAAGGTTATGCAACTATGATGGTAGAAGCAGTAGAGCAATTAAAAGAAGCAGGAACTCAAAAGCCAACCCATGTATTTATACAGGCAGGGGTTGGTGCACTTGCCGGAGCAGTTCAGGGATTTTTAACTGCATATTATGGTGAGGATAGGCCAATAACTGCAATAGTGGAGCCCAATTTAGCAGATTGTATATATAGATCAGCTGTAAATGGAAAAATGACTAATGTTACAGGAGATATGCCTACTATAATGGCGGGACTTGCTTGTGGAGAGCCAAATCCAATTGGATGGAATATACTTGATGCATATACTGATATGTTTGTATCTTGTGAAGATTATGTGGCAGCAGAGGGGATGAGAGTTCTTGGTAATCCATTAAGAGATGATAGAAAAGTAATATCTGGAGAGTCTGGAGCAGCACCTGCAGGATTTATGTATTGCATACTTAAAGATGAGAAATATAAGGAAATAAGAGAAGCCCTCAGTATAGATGAAAACTCCTCAATACTTGTAATAAGTACGGAAGGAGATACAGACCCAGATAATTATACAAAAATAGTATGGGATGGAGCCTATCCTTATCCTGAAGAATAAGGTGATTTTATGAAATTATTAATAAAAAATGGCACTATAGTAACTGCTAGTGACATATATAAAGGTGATATATATTCTGAGAATGGAATCATTAAGGAGATAGGAACCAATATCGAATACACAGCAGATGAAATTATTGATGCGGAGGGTAAGTATGTAGTTCCAGGTGGTGTAGATGTTCATACTCACTTAAATCTAGATGTAGGATTTGCAAGGGCAAATGATGATTTTTATACAGGTACGGTTGCCGCAGCCTGTGGAGGAACGACTTCAATTGTAGACCACATGGGCTTTGGTCCAAAGGGGTGCAACTTAAAGCATCAAGTGAGTGTATATCATGAGTATGCAGATAAGAATGCAGTAATTGACTATAGCTTTCATGGAGTTATTCAACACGTGGATGAAGGTATATTACAAGAAATGAATACTATAGTTGAAGAAGAAGGAATACCAAGCTTTAAAATTTACATGACATATGATTATAGAGTAAACGATGTAGAAGCCTTTAAGGTATTAGAAACGCTTAAAGAGCTAGGAGGGATAACTACTGTTCATCCTGAAAATCATGAAATAGTAAATTATTTTAGGGAAAAGTTCGTAAATGAAGGAAAGGTAGCTCCTATTTACCATGCACTAAGCAGACCTGAAAGGTGCGAATCTGAGGCAATAAATAGAATGATAGATTTAGCTTATATGGCAGGTGATGCTCCACTTTATATAGTCCACTTAACTAATAAAGATGGGTTAAAGCATATAAAAAGGGCACAAAGGAGAGGGCAAAAGGTATTTGCAGAAACTTGTATACAGTATCTTTTGTTAGATATAGATAGGTATAATGAGCCAAATAATGAAGGACTTAAATATATAATGAGTCCTCCTCTTAGAGATAAGAAAAATCAAGGGGCATTATGGCAGGGGATAAGAGAGGGTAATATACAGGTAGTAGCTACAGATCATTGCCCATTTAGTTTTAATAAAGATAAGCAAATGGGAAGGAATGATTTCACAAAATGCCCTAATGGAGCGCCAGGAATTGAAGAAAGAATTCCACTTATGTTTTCGGAGGGAGTTGTGAAGGGAAGAATAAGCATAAATAAATTTGTGGAAGTATGCTCAACAAATCCTGCAAAGATATTTGGGCTTTATCCTAAAAAGGGAACTATACAAGTTGGATCAGATGCTGACATAGTAATTATAGATCCTGATAAGGAAGTGAAGTTAAGTAAAGATATGTTGCATGAAAATATGGATTATACTGCTTATGAAGGATTTAAACTTAAAGGATATCCTATATATACAATAGCTAGAGGAGAAATAGTAGTAAAAGATAATAAGTTTATAGGCAAAAAGGGTTATGGAAATTTTATGAAAAGGGTAAAAAATTATTACTAGGGAAACATCTCAAGGAATTGAGATGTAATGATTTACAACAAAATTATAAATTTTTATAAATCATGTAAAACATTAGGGGGTATGGAATATGTCAAAGGATTATAAAGCAGAGGAGATATTAAAGCTTGCTGAGGAATACAAGCAAGATATGAGCAAATTTTTAAGAGATATGATTTCAATTCCAAGTGAAAGTACACAGGAAAGAGAAGTAGTTTTACGTATTAAGGAGGAAATGGAAAAGGTAGGCTTTGATAAAGTAGAAATAGATCCTATGGGAAATGTACTTGGCTATATTGGACATGGAAAGCACATAATAGCTATGGATGCACATATAGACACAGTGGGAATTGGTGATCCAAATCTTTGGCACTATAATCCATATGAAGGATATGAAGATGAAGAGATTATAGTTGGTAGAGGTGCAACAGATCAAGAAGGCGGTATGGCTTCGATGGTTTATGCAGGCAAGATAATAAAGGATTTAGGACTCGAAGATGATTATACATTAATTGTTACAGGTACAGTTCAAGAAGAAGACTGTGATGGATTATGCTGGCAGTATATTATAAATGAAGATAACATAAGACCTGAGTTTGTAGTATCAACTGAGCCAACCTCATGCAACATATATAGAGGACAAAGAGGAAGAATGGAAATCAAGGTTACAACTAAGGGGATAAGCTGTCATGGCTCGGCACCAGAAAGAGGAGACAACGCTATATTTAAAATGGCTCCAATACTTATTGAACTAAGAGCTTTAGCAGAAAACTTACATTATGATGAGTTCTTAGGAAAAGGATCGCTTACAGTATCAGAAGTATTTTTCTCATCACCATCTAGATGTGCTGTAGCAGATGGATGTACAGTTTCAATAGATAGAAGATTAACAGATGGGGAAACTTGGCAAGGTGCTTTAGAAGAAATAAGGAACCTTCCAGCAGTAAAGGCAGCTAAGGCCGAAGTTTCAATGTATGATTATGCCAGAGCTTCTTATACAGGACTTGTATATCCAACAGAGTGCTATTTCCCAACTTGGGTATTACCAGAAGAGCACCCAGTATGTGAAACACTAGTGGAAGGATATAAAAAGTTATTTAGATCTGAACCATTAGTAGATAAATGGACATTTTCAACTAATGGAGTATCTATTATGGGGAGATATGGAATACCATGCATAGGATTTGGTCCAGGACATGAAGATCAAGCTCATGCGCCAAATGAGAAGAATTGGAAGAGTGAACTTGTAAAATGTGCAGCTATGTATGCAATAATTCCGATATTATATGTTAAAGAGCATGCAAGTAAATAAGAGGGGGATATAAAAATGCAAACAGTATTTAGGGGAAGACACTTTATAACATTACAGGATTACACAAATGAAGAAATAGAAACAATGTTAGATGTATCCTATGATTTAAAGAGAAAATTTGCAATGGGAATAGATACTCCATATTTGCCACATAAGACAATGTTTTTAATGTTCTTTGAACAATCTACAAGAACAAGAAATTCTATGGAAGCAGGAATAGCTCAACTTGGAGGA